>DASXOU010000524.1:0-10279 GCA_036494045.1 Polyangia bacterium
ACGCTGGCCGCCGTCTTGCCCACGCGCACCGTCTTCGGCTCGGCGGGATAGAACCCGTCGGCACGCGCGCCCACGACGTAGCTCCCCGGCAAGACCGCGACGAAGCGGAAGTTGCCCTCGTTGTCGCTCGTCGCCGTGCGCGGCAGCGGCGCGCCGTCGGCTTCGCTGAGCGTCACCTCGCCGCCCGCGATCGGCTTGCCGCCGCGCTCGCGCAGCTTGCCCGCCAGCGACGTCGCCGGCAGGAGCTCGACGGTGACCACGCCCGTTCCGCCGTCGCCGGCCGCGACCATCACGCCGTCGAGATACGCGGCCTCACTCTCGTGCACGGCGCGCAAGGCATAGCGCCCTTCGGCCAGCCCGGCGAAGCTGAACGCGCCGTCGGGCCCCGACTTCGCCGTCCGCGTCCCCGACGCGCCCGCGATCGTGACCTCGGCGTCGCCGACCGCCTGTCCGCGCGCACGCACCATGCCTTCGAGCGCCAGGCGCCGCGCCAGCACGATCTCGATGCCCGCTTGCGGCGGCACGACGCCGCCGACCTCGTCGCCGACGAACCCATCGGCCTCGATCCGCAGCCGCACCGGCGCCGCGCCGGCGAGCCGCAGCACATAGCGCCCCTCGGTGTCGGTGCCGCCCGCGATCGACGCGCCGCCCGCCGCCGCCGTCTCGGCGCGCGCCGACACCTTGGCCCCTGTGATCGGCCGCCCCAGCCGATCGACCACGCGCCCCGCCACCGTCCACTTGCCGCCCGCGGCCACGCCGCCGTCGCGCCCGCCGCCGCCGGCGCCGTGCCGCCGCGCGCGCATCATTAATAGAGCGCCCGCGACCAGCGCCACCACGGCCAGCGCCACCGCCGCGATTCGCGCCCGCTTCACGCCCTACCTCGCGGAAATCGCTTGCGTCCGCCCCCGGGCAGTGTTAGAAGGTCCGCCTCTTGGGAGTCAGTAGCCATGGCGAACGCGTGTGACATCTGCAGCAAGGGCCGCCTCACCGGAAACAAGGTGAGCCACTCGAACATCAAGACCAAGCGCGTCCAGCGCCCGAACCTTCAGCGCGTCAAGGCGCTCATCGACGGCACTCCGCAGCGCATCCGCGTCTGCACGCGCTGCCTGCGCTCCGGCCTCGTCACCAAAGTCGCCTAGCGCGAACTTCTCCCCGCCGCCGCGGCCTGATATCCTCGGCGCATGTCCTCGCTGTTCGGCAACCGGCAAGAAGCCAACCTCAAGACCTGCGAGCAGATGGTCGACACCGTCCTGACCGCGCGCGGCCTCGACGCGACCAAGCATCGCATCGACAGCCAGGGCGGCCCGGCGTGGGGCATGACCGCGGGCAGCGCCGAAGTCTTCATCTTCCTCACGTCCGGCAGCGACGGTGACAACTTCATCCAGGTGGTCGCGCCGGTGATGACGCCGCCGCAAGAGGAGCTGAGCCAGCCGCGCCTCTTGCGCCGCCTGCTCGAGCTCAACGCCTCGGAGCTGACCGGCGCCGCCTTCGGCCTGCGCGGCGACGAGGTCGTCGTCACCACCGATCGCTCGACGGTCGGCCTCGATCCCGTCGAGGTCGAGGAGATGATCCGCCGCGTCTCCGACTACGCCGACCATTACGACGACGCCCTCACGCTCGAGTTCGGCGGCATCCGCCACGCCGATTCCTAGCTCTGAACGACGGCGATCGCGTCGATCTCGACGAGCGCGCCGCGCGGCAAGCCGGCCACCTGCACCGTCGCGCGCGCCGGCGGCGCCTCCTTGAAGTAGCCGCCGTAGATCTCGTTGACCGCGCCGAAGTCGCCCAGGTCCTTCAAGTAGATCGTCGTCTTGACGACGCTGGCGAACGACGCGCCGCCCGCCTTCAAGACCGCCTCGAGGTTCTGCATCACCCGCGTCGCCTGCGCACGCAGGTCGCTGGCGCCGACCATCTCGCCGCTCTTGTGGTCGAGCGGAATCTGCCCGCTGCAAAAGAGCAGATTGCCCGCCTTGATCGCCTGGCTGTACGGCCCGATCGCCTTGGGCGCCTCGTCGCTGTGCACCACGGTCTTCATGCGCGTCGTTATATCACTTCTTGCCGAACGCGGCCGCGAACGGGTTGTTGAACGGCGTCTTGCCCGGCGGCGGCGGCGCCGGCTTCTTCGGCGCGGGCCCACCCGACGATGGCGGCGGCTTCGGCCCCGACGGCGGCTTCGGTCCCGACGGCGGCTTCGGCCCCGACGGCGCCGGCGCGGTCGCCTGCTTGATCGACAGGCCGATGCGCTTGCGCTGCGTGTCGACGTTGAGCACCCTGACCTTGACGCGATCGCCGACCTTGACGACCTCGGCCGGATCCTTGACGAACCGATGCGCCAGCTCCGAGACGTGCACGAGCCCGTCCTGGTGCACGCCGACGTCGACGAACGCGCCGAACTGGGTCACGTTCGTGACCACGCCGGCGAGCACCATCCCATCCTTGACGTGCTCGAACTCGGTCACCGACGGATCGAACCCGACCTCCTCGAACTCGGCGCGCGGATCGCGCCCCGGCTTCTGCAGCTCGCCGAGGATGTCCTTCAGCGTCAAGAGGCCGCGCCGCTCGTCGACGTACTTGCCGGCGTCGATCTTCGACACCATGTCGACGCGCCCGACCAGGCCGCGCACGTCGACGCCGAGATCCTTGGCCATCTTCTCGACCACGTCGTAGCTCTCCGGATGCACCGCCGAGTTGTCGAGCGGATTGTCGCCGCCGCGCACGCGCAGAAAGCCCGCCGCCTGCTCGAACGCCTTGTTTCCGAGGCGCGGCACCTCGAGGAGCGCCTTGCGCGCGCGAAACGGCCCCTTCTCCGCGCGATAGCCGACGATGTTCTTGGCCAGCGTCTCGCCCACGCCGGCGACGTATTGCAAGAGCATCACCGACGCGGTGTTGACGTCGACGCCGACGGCGTTGACGCAGCTCTCGACCACCTGGTCGAGCGCCTTCTTCAGCGTCGGCTGGTGCACGTCGTGCTGGTACTGCCCGACGCCTATGGACTTCGGATCGATCTTCACCAGCTCCGCCAGCGGATCCTGCAGCCGCCGCCCGATCGACACCGCGCCGCGCACCGTCACGTCCTCGTCGGGCAGCTCGGCGCGCGCTACCTCCGACGCCGAATAGACCGACGCGCCCGCCTCGTTGACCACCACGATCTTCACGCCGCTGCCGAGCCGCCCGGCCGCCGCCAATTTGCGCACGAAGGTCTCGGTCTCGCGCCCCGCGGTGCCGTTGCCGATGGCGACAGCCTCGATGCGATGCTTGGCGCACAGGAGCTCCAGCGTCGCGGCGGCTTCCTCGAGCCTCTTCTCCGATTGCGTGGGAAACACCACGTCGTGGGTCTGCAGATCGCCTTTGTCGTCGATGACCGCGACCTTGCAGCCGGTGCGATAGCCGGGGTCGATCGCCAGCACCCGCTTGCCGCCGAGCGGCGACTGCAACAGAAGCGCGCGCAAGTTGCCGGCGAACACCTTGATCGCCTCGGCGTCGGCGCGCTCCTTCAGGACCAGCCGAACGTCGACCTCGATCGAGGTCTTCAAGAGGCGCTCGTACGCGTCCACAATCGCGGCGTCGAGCTCGCGCCCAAGCGGAGCCTTGGGTGCCACGACCACGTGATGGCGCATCAGATCGATCGCCGCCGCGCCGTCGACCTCGAGCCCGACGCGCAGGAACTCCTCGGCCTCGCCGCGGCGCAGCGCCAGCAGCCGATGCGACGGCAGCGCCTTCGCTTCCTGTCGAAAGTTAAAGTAGTCCTTGAACTTCGCGCCGGCCTCTTCCTTGCCCGCGATCGCCGCGCCCACGACCACGCCGCCCTCGAGCGCTGCCTGTCGCAGCGCCGCGCGCACGTCCGCGCGCTCGGCCACCGTCTCGGCGACGATGTCGCGCGCGCCCGCCCACGCCGCCTCCACGTCCGCGACCTCGCCAGCCACGAACGGCGCCGCCAGCGCCGCGAGCGACTCGGCCAGCATCTCTTGCGCCAAAATTTTCTCCGCGAGCGGCTCGAGCCCACGCTCGCGCGCGATCGTCGCCCGCGTGCGCCGCTTCGGCTTGTACGGCAGGTACAAGTCCTCGAGCTCGGTCTTCGACAGCGTCGCCTCGATGCGCGCGCGCAGCTCGTCCGAGAGCTTGCCCTGCTTCCCGATCTCCCCGAGCACCGTCGCTCGGCGGGCGTCGAGCTCGGTCAGATAGGTGCGCCGCTCGTCGACGGCGGCGATCTGCACTTCGTCGAGGTTGCCGGTCGCTTCCTTGCGGTAGCGGGCGATGAACGGGATGGTCGCGCCGTCGGCGAGGAGCGCCACGGTGCGCTCGACCTGCGCAACCGCGACGCCGAGCTCGCGTGCAATCGTCGCCGCGTGCGGGTAGGCTGTCGTCATGGCGGCGGTAGTCTACTTGGTGAGCGATCTCTTGTTCACCTCGAAAATTCGCGAAACGGCCACGCAGCTCGGCCACGACGTGCAGGCGGTGCGCGCCGCCGGCGAGGTGGCGGCAGCGACGGCAAACGCGCGCTTCTTGATCGTCGACCTGCGCCGCCCCGACGCGCTCGAGGCGCTGGAGGCCGCCGCGCCGACCGCGAAAAAGATCGGCTTTGTCGATCACGAGCGTACGGACGTCATGGAAGCGGCCCGCGCGCGCGGCTGCGTCGCCCTGGCCAAGGGAAAATTTTCGAGCGAGCTGCCGCGCCTTCTGTTATGACGCGGGCACCATGCTCGAACCCGGCGACAAAGCGCCCGACTTCAAGCTCGACGGCGACGACGGAAAAACGCACACGCTGAAAGAGTTTTCCGGCAAAACCATCATCCTCTACTTCTACCCGAGGGACAACACGCCCGGCTGCACCACGCAGGCGTGCGAGCTGCGCGACGGCGCTCCCGCGTTCAAAAAGAAGAAGGCGATCGTGGTCGGCGTCAGCCCCGATTCGATCGCCTCGCACGGCAAGTTCCGCGACAAGTTCGGGCTCAACTTTCTGTTGCTCTCCGATCCCGATCACGCGGTCGCCGAGAAATACGGCGCCTGGGGCGACAAGGTGCTCTACGGCAAGAAGTACAAAGGCATCATCCGCTCCACTTTCGTCATCGACGAAAAGGGAAAGATCGCGAGCGCCCACTACAAGGTGTCGCCCAAGGGTCACGCGAGCGCGATGCTGGAGGCGCTGTAGTGCTCGAGGGGGCGCGCGACTCGTTGGTGCGCCAGCTGCGCGTCCTCGAAGAGCTGGTCAAGGCGCGCCTCGAGGTCGACGTGCCCGGGATGGTCGCGGGCGTCAAGGCGCGGCTCGAGTCGCGCCTGCACCTGACGTCGCTGCCGATCGAGGCCGATCTGGCGAACAAGCCGGGACCGCTCGGGCTCGGCAGCGTGCGCAGCTGGGCGTGGGAGTCGGCCGAGGCGCGCAAGGTCGTGCTCTCGCACATCGGGTTGCGCCCGGTCATCGAAGGCTTCGCGCTCGTCATCCATCCCGGCAAGCGCGCGGCACCGATCTTCGGCGCCGACCTCATGGCGTTGCCGACGCGGCTGTCGGTCAACGCCGACGTCTACGGCGCGCGCGCGCTCACCGCCGGCGTGCTCGATCCGCTCGCCGAAAATTTCGGGCGGCTGCGCTCGTCGGACGGACCGGACTGGGCGCGGCAGATCGCCTCCGGCGCGGGGCTGCACGCGCGGCCCAGTCCGCGCCTGGTCGACGACGCGTTCGCTGCGCTCACCGGAGCGGTCGGCCGCTACCTCGATGTGCTGACCGCCGCCAAGGAAGGATCGAGCGACGGCAACGTAGCGTCACAGCGCGAGTTTTTCTCGATGTTCCACGAATACGGCCCGCGCAAGGGGCCGCTCGGCCATCTGTTCGGCGCGGCCTGGGCTGAACGGTATAGCAGGCTGATTTTTGAGTAAGGCCGCGTAACGTACTTGCACGTCCGAGGGGGCTGGACTATGGTTCCAACCGCTCGCGCCGACGAAGGGGAGATTTCGATGCGGATTCTACGCGCACGATACCGCAGCGGCGAAGAGATGTTGCGGCACTATCAGCCGTCGCTGCCGGGCGGGGGGATCTTTTATCCGACACGGGAAGCGATCCCGCTCGGCGAGCCGGTGCTCGTCGAGATTCGCTTTCCCGAGCTGTGCAACAAGCAGCTGCTCCGCGGCTTCATCGCGTGGCGACGCGCGGGCAAGCACCGGACGAAGCTGCGCGCGGGTCTTGGAATCGAGTTTCTGCCGGCGGAGTCGAAGCGACGGGACTTTTGCTTAGCGGTGGCCAAGGGGGAGATCGTGGACATGATCACACGTCGACATCGTCGTCTCCCGGTGACGCTCAGCGCCGATTGGCGCGTCGTCCTGGATCGTGAAACGCACCACAGCCACATCGAAGACATCGGTCCCGGCGGCGCGTTTCTGCGCACCACCGAGTTCCTGCCTCCCGGCACCGAGATCGTGCTCGACGTGACGCCGCCCGGCAGCCTGCGCCCGCTCGAGATCGCGGGGCGCGTGGCGTGGACGCGCCACACCGAGGGCGAAGAGGGCATCGGCGTCGAGTTCAAGGCGCGCGACGCGGGCGGCACGCGCCGCTTGAAGGAGCTGGTGCGCCGGCTCGAGATGCTCGAGGCCGAGAACGCGCTTGACGGCGGCGACGACGTGGCCGAAAGTGCGTAGCTCGTAAACCTCGGGAGACTCGATCGATGGGAATGGGAGACAACCGCCGCTCGCCGAAGATGCGGCGCAAGATCAGCCAGCGCAAGCTCAAGGCGCGCATCAAGAACCGCCGCGTCCGCCTCGCCTCCGAGCGCGCCAGCACCAAGGGCGCCGCGCCCGCGAAGACCAAGAAGTCCTCGAAGTAATCTTCACTCCGCTTGGGCTAGTCGCAGACAGTCGGCGATCGCCGGCTGGAAGATGTCGCGCGTGATGCGGGCGATCTGCGCTCGCGTGGCCCAGCGCTCGAGCTTGTAGGCGACGAGCGCGGGCTCGCGCGTGGGCAGGACGCCGGCTTCGAAGAGCACCGGCACGTCGGAGCCGAGGATGTTCTCGTCGAGGTACAGATCCGCGCCGTAGACGTGCGCGAGGTTGAAGATCGGTAGAATCGCGGCGGCGTCGCCGCGCGCGGCTTGCAGGCGCGCCTCGCAGGCGAGGACCCAGCGCGGCTCGGCGCGCGCGCCGGGAAGGCTCGCGTCGGCGCGCGCGACGCCCGCGGCGAGCGTGACCACGATCGCGAGCCAGAGCGAGCGCATGCCGATGGTACGCGCGCTGGTGGCGCGGCCTACCCGAAGGGCAGCGCGGCGACGGTGGCGGCGCGGCCGTCGGCGAGGGTGAGCGCGGTGCCGGGATCCCAGAGCGTGCGGTGCACGTAGCCGAGGGCGATCGTCTTGCCGAGCCGGCGCGAGCGGGCGGACGAGGTGATCCAGCCGGCGTCGGGCTTGCCCGGCGACGACAGCTTGGTGCCCGCGGCAGCGGGGTCGCCGTCGAGCACGAGGCCGACGAGGCGGCGGTTGATGTGGCCGAGGTTGGTGGCGCGCGCGATCACCTCCTGGCCGAGGTAGCAGCCCTTGTCGAAGCTGACGGCGTCGTTGATGCCGGCTTCGATGGGCAGCCGATCTTCGCCCATGTCGACGCCGTAGCGCGGCGTGCCCGCTTCAATGCGCCGCTCTTCGAACTCGGCGTCGTCGAGCGGCGTGCCGTCGACCTTGGCGTCGCCGTCGAGGATCCAAAAGCCGGGGACGCCGAGCTCGGGCGTGCGCACGACCTGGCCGCGAAAGTGATACGGCGCGAGCGCGGCGCCGTCGACGGCCGCGGCCGCGTCGTCGCCGTAGACGCCGAGCGCCGGCACCTCGGCGGCGTCGAGCTCGACGTCGTCCATGACGATGTGCTTGTCGAGGTGCGCGCGGATCTTCTCAAGCAGCGACGGGGCCAGGAGGATGCGCAAGCGCTCGGGCTCGGCGAGGACGACGAAATCGGCGAGCAGCTTGCCCTTGGTCGTCAGCATCGCGGCGTGGCAGCCCTGCCCCGCTTGCAGCTTCTCGATGTCGTTCGAGACCATCCCGTGGAGGAAGCGGACGCGATCCTCCCCGCGCAGATCGAGGACGCCGAGCGAGAATCGCCGCACCGCGGGCATGGGCTGAACGTAATTCAGCGCGCCACGGGGCGCAACGCCAGCCGCGCTGTGCGGCGCGCCTCGGCGTCGGCGGCACGGCGGCGATCTTCGTCGTCTTCGGCGGCCAGCGGCGGGACCGCGCGCGGCCGGCCGGCGGCGTCGATGGCGACGAACGTGAGGTACGCCTTGGTCGTGTAGCGGCGCGCGCCGTCGGCCGGGTTCTCGGTCTCGACGCGCACGCCGATCTCCATCGAGGTCTTGCCGGCGAAGTTCACCTGCGCTTGCAAGCGCACGATCTCGCCGAGATGGATCGGCGTCAGGAACGTCAGCGCGTCGATCGACGCGGTGACCACGTTCCCGCCCGAGTGGCGCATGGCGGCGACCGAGGCGGCGACGTCGATCCACTGCATGACCTTGCCGCCGAACATGGTGCCGAGCGCGTTGGTGTCGCCGGGCAGCACCAGCGCCGTGGTCTCGACGCGCGAGAGGCGCGGCGTCTTCGGCGCTTCGGTCACGGTTTGTCCCGGAACAGCGCGGCCTTCAGCTCGGCGAGGCGGCTGCGCTCGTCTCCGGTCAGCGTGGGATGTTTGGCGACGAGAGCAACGTATTCGGCGGCGAGATGGTCGAACTCGCTACGCGTCAGCTTGGGATGGCCGGGCGGCGCGAAATAAGAATGAAGCTCCAGATACTCGAGATAGCCCTTCACCGGCAGAACAGTAGCGCAAGCGACGCCCCGAGGGCAGTGCCTGCGACCCACGCCGTGCCGAGCCAGGCGCCGGCGCGCCGAGCCTCTGCGAGCCAGCGTAAGTGACGCGGCGCGGCCGTGCAGGGGCCGACGCAGTCGGTGCGGCGGCAGTGGAAACAGATGATTTTTCCCAGGGCAGCGTTGGTGGCGACCATGGTACGCGGTTGAGCAACGCGCGTGCCGCGTGATAGAAACCGGCGAAGCGCGACGTCGGGCGGTCGTCACCGACGGCGCGGATGATAGAGGAAAATGGATTCCTTCCTGTCACGTCTGGCACTGCCCAGGATGAAACTTCGCGTTCCACTCGCGATCGTCGCCGCCGTCGGCGTGGCGCTCGCATCGCGGCCTGCCGCGGCGCGGCGATACACGCTCGCCGAGCTCATCGCCAAGGTCAACGCGAGCTACCCGGGCGTGCAGGCGGCGCGCGAAGGCGTCGAGTCCGCCGACGCGCAGCTGTCGCAGGCGAACCGCCAGTGGTGGCCGACGGGGCAGCTGACCTTCGGCCTCACGGGAGCGCCGGATGTGCGCTGCACCGACCCAGTCACGGGGCAGGCGTGGAACGCGCCCGGCACGGGCGGCAACGAACAGCGGGCTCTCAACAACTGCACCAACACCAACGTCGTCGACCTGCGATCGGGCGAGCAGGTGCTGCCCGTTCATGGCGTGGCCTTCAACCTCGGTATCAACCTCGTTCAACCGCTCTATACGTTCGGCAAGATCGAGGCGGCCAAGCGCGCCGCGGCGGCGGGCATCGACGTGGCGCGCGCGCAGGTCGACAAGGATCGCGCGGACGCCACCTTCAATGTCACGCGCGCCTACTGGCTCCTCAAGTGGGGGCGCGCCGCGCACGACACGCTCGACGACGGCATCGACAAGCTCAAGGACTGGGTCAAGAAGATGAACGACGAGATCGACAAGGGCAAGTCGACCTACACCGAGAACGATCTGGTGCGCATCAAGCTGGCGCTCGACACCGCGGAACTGAGCGCGCTCGACGTCGACAAGGCGATCGAGCTCGGCCTCTCGGGCGTGCGCATGCTCACCGACGAGCCGGACGCCGACATCGACGACAGCGAGCTCGACATCACCGATCCCGAGCAGCAGCCGCTCGGTTGGTTCGAGGATGCGGCGCGCGTGCATCGTCCCGAGGCGCGCATGATCGCCGCCGGCCTGCGCGCCTCGCGGGCCGGACGCGATCTGCAGTTCGCCAACCTCATGCCCGACGTCGGGCTGGCGCTGTCGTTCACTTATGCCTTGGCGACGTCGGTGGACAATCCGGAGAACGCGTTTTTGAACCATCCCAACGCGCTCGGCGCGGGGCTGGCGCTGGTGATCCGCTACAACCTCGACGTGCCGCAACGGCTCGCCAATCGCAGCAAAGCCGTCGCCGACGATCGCGTGGCCATCGCGCGTCGGCAGCAAGCGCTCGGCGGCATCTACATCGAGATCCAGAACGACTGGCTCGACGCGCGCGC
>DASXOU010000525.1:0-10520 GCA_036494045.1 Polyangia bacterium
GCCCACGAGGCGGGTGTTGCCGACGGCACCATCTACCTCTACTTCAAGTCGAAGGACGATCTGCTGATCAACCTGTTCGAAGATCGCATGGAGCGGGTCAACGCCAATTTACGCGAGGCCATCGACACCGAGTCGACGGCGGTGGCGCGCTTGAAGCGCATCGTCAAGCTGCACCTCCAGCTCGTCGAGCAGAACCGCGACATGGCCGAGGTGATCTCGGTCGAGCTCCGGCAATCGTCGAAGTTCATCCGCGAATATTCGAACCCCAAGTTCGCCGAGTTCCTGCGCACCATCGCCGGCGCGGTCGTCGAGGGGCAGCGCACGGGCGAATTGCGCACCGGGATCGATCCGTACGTGTTTGCGCGCGCGCTGTTCGGCGCGCTCGACGAAATCGCGCTGGCGTGGCTTGTCAAACATCCCGGAAGCAAGGCTAGTATCGAGCTCCCGCGCGCTGCCGAGCAGCTGGGAGATCTGTTCATCGACGGGCTGGCCGCCCGATAACGACGCACCGGAAAACCAAGGAGCCTGCCGTGAAGATCCTCGTCACCGCCAAACGCGTCCCCGACCCCGAGCAGAAGATCAAGCTCAAGGGCAATGAGCTCGACCAGTCGGCCACCAACTGGCAGCTCAACCAGTTCGACGAGTACGCCGTCGAGACGGCGCTGCGCCTGACCGAGAACGCCTCGGCCGGCGGCGCGCGCGACGGCGAGGTCACGGTCGTTTCGATCGGGCCGAAGGACGTGCAGCAGCAGCTGCGCTCGACGCTGGCGATGGGCGCCGACAAGGCGGTGCTGGTGGCGGGCGAGGACGCGCAGCTCGACGCCGAGCTCGTCGCGCGCACGGTGCAGAAGCTGGCCGAACGGGACAAGCCCGACCTGATCCTCATGGGCAAGCTGGCGGCCGATTCGGAGGCGAACGACGCCGGGCAGCGCCTCGCCGGCTATCTCGGCTGGCCGCAGGCGACGTTTGCCGGGACCATCGAGGTGGTCGACGGCGGGCGCGCGCTGCTCGTCGGGCGCGAGGTCGATGCCGGCCTGGAGACCAAGAAGGTGACGCTGCCGGCGGTGGTGACGGTCGATCTGCGAATCGTCGCGCCGCACGCCATCAAGAACGGCAAGACGGCCAAGGATCACGCCTACGCCGAAGGGCCGCGCTACGCGTCGCTCAAGGGCATCATGGCGGCGAAGAAGAAGCCGATCGAAGAGACGACGATGTCGGCTCTCGGTGTGAGCGCCGAACGGCGCGTGAAGGTGACGACGCTGGAAGCGCCGCCGGCGCGCAAGGCGGGCATCAAGGTGGCGTCGGTCGAAGAGCTGGTGGCGAAGCTCCACAACGAAGCGAAGGTGATCTGACCATGGGCAACGTACTCGTTGTGATCGAAACGCAAGATGGGCATCTGCGCACGGCGTCGCTGCCGGCGGTGACCTTCGGAAAGCAGATCGCCGAGAAGGCCGGCGGAAAATTGTCGCTGCTGGTCGTCGGCGCGGGCGTCGATGGCGTGGCCGCAGAGGCGGCGAAGTACGGCGCCGCCGAAGTGCTCGTCGCCGATCATCCGGGCCTGAAGAATTACCTGGCCGAGACCTATGCGCCGATCGTGGCCAAGGCGGCCAAGGACAAAGGCGCGAGCGTGGTCGCCGCGACCTCGACGTCGACGGGCAAGGATCTGATGCCGCGCGTGGCGGCGCTGCTCGACGCGGGCCTGGTGTCGGACGCGATCGCGATCGTGGGGCCGACGTCGTTCAAGCGGCCGATGATGGCGGGCAACCTCATCGCCACCGTCGAGGTCGGCACGCCGATCGTGTGCGTGACGGTGCGCCAGACCGAGTTCAAGCCGGCGGTCGCGGAGGGCGCGGCGTCGCCGATCTCCAAGATCGATGCGACGGCGGCGGGCGACACGCGCGCGGAGTTCGTCGGCGTGCAGGCGTCCAAGAGCGAGCGGCCCGAGCTCACCGAGGCCAAGATCGTCGTCTCGGGCGGGCGCGGCATGAAGGAAGGCAAGAACTTCGAGCAGGTCGCGGCGCTCGCGGATCTCCTCGGCGGCGCGATGGGCGCCTCGCGCGCCGCGTGCGACGCCGGCATGGTGCCGAACGATCTGCAGGTCGGGCAGACCGGCAAGGTGGTGGCGCCGCAGCTGTACATCGCCATCGCCATCTCCGGCGCGATCCAGCATCTGGCCGGCATGAAGGGATCGAAGACCATCGTCGCCATCAACAAGGATCCCGAGGCGCCGATCTTCCAGGTCGCCGACTACGGGCTGGTCACGACGTGGGAGCAGGCGATTCCGGCGCTCATGGAAGAGATCAAGAAGCTCAAGGCGGCCGGCTGATCTAGAGTAGCGCGATGCGGCGGCTGCGCGTCGGCGATCGCAACATGCGTGTGCGCGACGAGGGCGAATCGAAGCGCCCGCCGCTCGTGTGCGTGCACGGCGCCGGCTCGTCGTCGGTGGTGTGGATGGACGTGGTGCGGCGGCTGTCGCCGCTGCGGCGCGTGGTGGCGCCCGATCTTCCCGGCCACGGACAATCGGATCGCTGGCACCCGCCCGACGATGTCACCGTCGCGATGTACCGCGACGCCGTCGGCACGGTGTGCGCGCAGCTGAAGATCGAGCGCGCGGTGCTCGTCGGCCATTCGATGGGCGCCTTGATCGCGCTCGACGCCGCGGCGGCGTGGCCGGAGCGCGTCGCCGGGCTCATCCTCGTCGGTGGCGGCGTGCGCCTGCCGGTCGCGCCCGAGGTCTTCGTCAAGCTCGGCGACTTCGCGCGCTTCGGAAAGTGGCTCGCGCGCGTCGTCTGGTCCCCTTCGACGCCGCTCGACGTCGTCGAGCGCTGGGGCGCGGTCGCGTTCACCGCCGACGAAGAGATCACGCGTGCCGATTTCCGCGCCGTCGATCGCTTCGACGGCACCGCACTCGCGCCCAAGGTCCGCGCGCCGACGCTGGTGCTGGGCGGCGCCGATGACCTCATGACCCCGCCGCGCCTGAGCCACGAAGTCGCCGCCTCGATCCCCGGCGCGCGCGCCGTCATCGTCCCCGACGCCGGCCACATGCTCATGCTCGAAGAGCCGGAGCGCTTCTTCACCGAAGTGGAAAGCTTCCTGATCACGTCGACCTAAGTTACGATGTGGCGTCGCGACGACCGATGGCGCCGACTCGTAGGAGGCCGCACGTAGGTTGGGTCGCTGCCGCTTCTGCGGTGGCGCTCGCATTCGCGTGGGCGCTGGTCTGCCCATGGCTCGTCGGCCTGCCGCCGGCGCAGGCGCGCCTGCTCTATCCCTTCGACGCGCTCGCCGCCATCATCGTCGGCCTGGCGACCTGGCGCGCCACCGAGAGCGCGGTGGCGCTCGGCCCGCGCGGCGCGGCGCGGCTCGGTGTCCTGACCATGCTCGTCGGCGCGGTCGCCTCGGTCGGCCTCGGGCTCGGCCTCGCGCGGCTGGCCGGCGCCGCGGGCGCGATCGCGTTTGCGCTCGCCGCCGGCGGCGTCACCATCTGCGTCGGGCTCATGGTCGCGCTGGTGGCGTCGTGGCGCATCGGCCGGCGGCGCGGCGACGAGACCGCCGGCCGCTCGGTGACGCTGCGCGCGCTGTTGGCGTCGGCGGCGGGCCTCCTGGCCACGGCGGCCTGGGCGCTGGCGTCGAGCCACGTGCTCGGCCAGCTGCACGAGGACGTGCAGCGCCACGCCGTCGACGAAGCGCGCGACATCTGCGCCATCGTGGCCGAGCGCACGCTCATCAGCGAAGAGGTCGACGCCATCGCGCCGGCGCTGGCGCCCGAGGGCGGCTACCTCGTTTCGCTCGACGACAGCGGCCACGTGCTCGGCGGCGTCGGCGCCGACGTCCCCGCCGGCACCGAGGTGTCGATGCCGGCGCCCGATCAATGCCGCGTCGGCAAGCGCACGCAGCCGTGCGCGGTGCGCCGCCTGGTCGACGGCAGCATCGTCGTCGCCGCGGTGCCGACGCCGACCATCGCGCCGTCGGTGGTGCTCGGCTTCGGCGTCGCCGGCCTCCTGGTCGCGTTGACCGCGCTCGGCATCGGCGCGCTCATCGGCGGCGGCACCGCGCGCGATCTGGGGCGCGTCGCCACCACGCTCGACGAGCTCGGCCGCAGTCCGCGCGGGCTCGACCGCCCTGTCGTGGCACTGTCGCACGACGAGGTCGGCGCGCTCGCCACCGCGCTCGGCCGCCTGCGCGCGCGCCTGCAGCCGGGTCTCGCCGAATACCAATCGGCGCTGGAAAAAGCGCAAGCCGCCGATCAAGCGCGCACCGATTTTCTCGGCCTGGTCTCGGCCGAGCTGCGCAACCCGCTCGATCGCATCCTCGGCGGCGCGCGCACGCTGCTCGATCCCGGCGCCGAGCTGCTCACCACCGAGCAGAAGGAAGACGTGCGCATCGTGCTCACGTCGGCCACGCACCTCGTCGATCTCATCGACGAGGTCCTCGACATCTCGGCCATCGCCACCGGCCAGGTGTCGCTCAAGCTCTCCGACGTCGACATCGGCCAGCTCGTCGGCGACGTGGCCAAGGCGCAGCGTCCGCTCGTGCAGCAGAAGGGCGTGGAAATCAAGATCGACATCGAGTCGCCGTCGCCACACGCGCGCGCCGACGAGCGCCGCCTGCGCCAGGTGATCACCAACATCATCTCCAACGCGGTCAAGTTCACCGACAAGGGATCGATCGAAATCTCCGCGCGCCGCGACGCCGAGAAGGTCGTCATCTCGGTCAAGGACACCGGCCCCGGCATCGCCGAGGAGCAGCTGCCCAAGCTGTTCTCCGAGTTCGTGCAACTGAGGAGCTTGAAGCAGCGCGCGCGCGGCACCGGCCTCGGCCTCGCCATCTGCAAGCGCCTCGTCGAAGCGCACGGCGGCCAGGTCGCCGCCGAGTCCGCCGTCGGCAAAGGCTCCACGTTCCGCGTGCTTCTGCCCGCGCGCGGCCCCGAAGATTCGCGCGTCTTTCGCGTGCCGGAAGGTGACGCGTGACGCGGCTGCGCGTGCTCGCCGCCTGTGTGGCGCTGGCGCTGTTCGTGGCGCTGGCGCTGCCGTGGCTGTTCCAGTGGATCATGCATCTGTCGCCCGAGGAGGCGTCGTACACGCGCCGCGCGTTCCTCATCGGCGCGCCGCTCGTCTTCGTCGCCATGACGGTGACCGTGCTCCTCGGCCTGCGCGGCGTCGACGCGCCGCCGCCCGACGAACGGGCGCGCCAGCGCGTGCTCGCCCTGCCCTTCCGCCTCGCGCTCGTCACCGTCGTCGGCGGCGAGCTGGCGACGCTCGGCGCGATGGCCTACGACCAGCTGCAGGGACGCACGCCGCTGCCCGTCGCCGTCGGCCTGGTCCTGTGCACGAGCGCCATGATCGCGCTCGTCGCCGTGCCGCTCTATGCCCTCGCGCGCGCCGCGCTCGTGCCTCTGGCGCAACGACACTCGTCGGAGGCGCCGCCGCGCGGGCGTCCGCTGTCGCTGCGCCTCCAGCTCGGCTACACCGTCTTCGCGGTCGCTTCGGCGGCGCTGGTGCCGGCGACCGTGTTCGGCATGGCGCAGCTCGACGACGCGGCGATGGCCAACGCGCACGCGCGCGCCGAGACGACCGCGGCGCGCCTGGCCTCGTCGGCCGCCGAGCTCGGCGTCGCCGAAGCCACGCGCCTGGCCACGCGCACGCCGCTGGCCGGGCGCGAGCGCGTGATCCTGCGCGCGCCGTCGGGCTCGCTCATCCCCGAGGACGCCGCCGAGGAGGTCGCCGGCGAGCCCTACGTCGAGCGCGCGCTCGGCGGCCAACTCGCGGGCGGCTCGTTGCGCGTCTA
This sequence comes from Polyangia bacterium, assembly GCA_036494045.1. Taxonomy (GTDB): domain Bacteria; phylum Myxococcota_A; class Polyangia; order Palsa-1104; family Palsa-1104; genus JAQBQH01. The sequence continues at coordinate 5,788 of DASXOU010000525.1, forward strand.
TTACGCGCCGCACTTGATTTCGCCGGTGCCGCTCATGGCCGTCACGCTGGGCCTGCTCCTCCTCGCGCTCATCGTGGCCTCGAACGTCGGCAGCGCCGTGGCCCGCGACGCCCGCGGCGTCGCCGATCAGATCGCCCGCGTCGCCGACGGCGAAGAGCCGCAGCCGCTCGGCGCCGTCGCCACGACCGAGGTGCGCCGCGTCGCCATGGCCGTCAATCGCCTGCTCGAGCGCATCCCGCGCCTCACCGTCGAGTCGTTCCTCGCCGTCGAGCGCGCCGACGAAGCGCGCCGCTTGAAGTCGCAGTTCCTGGCCAACATGAGCCACGACCTGCGCTCGCCGCTCAACTCGATCCTCGGCTTCTCCGAGCTGCTCCTGCGCGGCCTCGAAGGCGAGATCTCGCCCGGCCAGCGCGTCGTCCTCGCCGCCGTGCACGCGACCGGGCTCAACCTCCTTCGCCTGCTCACCGAGATCCTCGACACCGCCAAGGTCGAGAGCGGCAAGATGGAGCTCCACCGCCAATCGACGCCGCCCGCCGAGGTCCTCACCCAAGCGCAACAGGAGGCGCGCCGCGGCCGCGCCGCCGCCATCGCCGACAAGCTGACGGTCGAGCTGCAGCCGGGCATGGGCCCCATCTACGTCGACCCGCTGCGCATGACCCAGGCGATCACGCATCTTCTCAACTACGCCCTCGACGCCGCCGACGGCGGCCGCGTCACGCTCCACGTCGCCGAAGGCGAAGAGGCCGACAACCGCGTCCTCATCATCGATCTCGCGCACGCCGGCGTTCTGGCCGGCAACGATCGCGTGCACGTCTTCGACAGCTTCCATCGCATCCCCGGCATGGGCCAGGCGGGCGGCCTCAACCTCGCGCTGCCGCTGTGCAAGCGCATCTTCGAGCTGCACGGCGGCAACATCGATCTCGCCGAAGCGCGCCCCGGCGACGAAGGGCGCCCGCGCTTCCGCGCCATCATCCCCGTCGGTATCCGCCGCGAAAAAGCGACTCCGACCCGCGGCGTCCCGCGCATTCCCTAGCCGTCCCCGCGGCGCGCTTGCCGGTGCCGCGCCTTGCCCGGCGTGTTACAATGTGCAGCGAATCTTCATGACCCCAGTCTCACCAGTTCCGATCAATCCTGCTGTCGACCCGCGCACCGCGCTCGCTCGCCTGGAGTCGGCGGTCACTCGCGTCATTCACGGCAAGCCGCACGTGGTGCGCCTGGCGCTCGCGACCCTGGCCGCGCGCGGCCACGTCCTCATCGAAGACGTCCCCGGCGTCGGCAAGACCACGCTGGCGCGCGCGCTCGCCCGCGCCGTCGGCGGCACCTTCCGCCGCATCCAGTTCACCAGCGACCTGTTGCCGTCGGACATCCTCGGCGTCAGCGTCTTCAACCAGGAGACCGGCCGCTTCGAGCTGCGCCGCGGCCCCATCTTCGCCAACGTCGTCCTCGCCGACGAGATCAACCGCACCACGCCGCGCACGCAGTCGTCGCTGCTCGAGGCGATGTCCGAAGGGCGCGTGTCGATCGACACGCACACCCACGAGCTCGACCAGCCGTTCATCGTCATCGCGACGCAGAACCCGCTCGAGCACTTCGGCACCTATCCTTTGCCCGAGTCGCAGATGGATCGTTTCCTTCTGCGCCTGCGCATGGGCTATCCCTCGCCCGCCGACGAGCGGCGCGTCGTCACCTCGGCGCAGCTCGAGGATCCCGTCGAGAGCATCGAGCCCGTCGTCGATCACGCCGAGGTCGGCGCCATCCAAGCCGCCGCCGCGCGCGTGCGCGTCGAAGAGGCGCTCATCGACTACGCCGGCCGCGTCGTCGCCGCCACGCGCGAGTCGCCGTTCCTCGCGCTCGGCGTCTCGCCGCGCGGCTTCCAAGGTTGGTATCGCGCCGCCAAGGCGCTCGCGCTCGTCGCCGGCCGTGACTACACCGTGCCCGACGACTTCAAGGAGACCGCCATCCCCGCGCTCGCGCATCGCCTGGTCCTCGCCGGCGGCTCGGCCGGCGAGCCGCTCGGCCGCGCGCGCGAAGAGGCCGAGCGCGTGATGAACGATCTCCTCGAACGCGTCACCATCCCCACGTAGTCCCATGGCGCGCCGTCGCAGCAACTGGGATCGCGCCGCCGGCCGCCTCAACGTCGCGTTGGCGCGTCTCGGCAAGTGGTGGCGGCGCTGGTTCCGTCCGCCGCGCCGCCTCTCGTTCACGCGCGAGGGCAAATACTTCACCGGCATCACCATCGGCGTCGGCTTCGCCGCCATCAACACCGGCAACAACCTCCTTTACCTGCTGCTCGGCATGATGCTGTCGCTCATCATCGCCTCCGGGATCATGAGCGAGATGTCGCTGCGCAACCTCACGGTCACGCGCCAGCCGCCGACGCGCATCCACGCGCGCCGCCCGTTTCTCATGGGCATCGGCCTCGCCAACGGCAAGAAGAAGCTGCCCTCGTTCTCCATCGAGGTCGAGGATCTCGTGGCCGGAAAGCCGCTCGACAAGAAGTGCTACTTCCTGAAGCTCCCCGCCGGCCGCTTGCAACACACGTCGTATCGCCACACGTTTCCGCGCCGCGGCCGCTACACGTATTCGGGATTTCGCCTGTCGACGAAGTTCCCCTTCGCGCTCTTTCGCAAGTCACGGCTCGTCGATCTGCCGACCGAGGTGATCGTCTTTCCGCAGCTGGCGCAGCTCGGCCACGCCGCCCCGCCGCGCGCGCGCGTCGCCGGTCTCGAAGCGCAAGGCCGCAAGGGCCGCCAGGGCGACTTCCACAGCCTGCGCGAGTTCCGCGAAGGCGACGATCCGCGTGACATCCACTGGCGCTCGACCGCCAAAGCCGGCCGCACGCTCGTGCGCGAGCACGAAGAGGAGGCCGCGCGCCGCGTGACGCTCTATCTCGACAACGGCCTGCCCGACGGTGAATTGTGCCCCGACGAGCTCGCCAAGGACGGCCTCGAGCGCGCCATTTCGCTGGCCGCGTCGCTCGCCGCCGATTATCTCGAGCGCGGCTACGCCGTTCGCGTCATCACGCGCGGCGACGTCGTGCCGCCGTGGCTGCAAGGCGTTCCGCAGCTGGTGCGCCTGTTGCGCACGCTGGCGCTCCTTCCCACGATGATGCCCGAGACGCCCTTCCCCGCCGTCGTCGACGGCGCCGCCGAGCCGATCCTGGTGGTGCGCAAAGGCGGCCCGCGCGCGTCGTTCCAACGAGTGCTGGAAGCGTAGATGCGCTTCTCCGCGATCCACAAGGTGACCTCGTACCTCATGGTCGCCGCCGCCTTCGCCACGCTCGCCCTCTCGCGCGAGCTGTCGCCGCTCACCGTCGGCGCCACGCTGGTGTTCGGCTTCGCCTCGTTCTTCTTCGAGCCGGCGCGCGTCGCGCTTCTGCGCGCGCGCTCGTGGACCGCGACGTGGAACGCGCTCACGCTCGTCTATTTCGCCTGGACGCTGCTCGACGCCATCACGCTGCGCGGCGACCTCCTCGGCGCCGGCGTGCGCTTCCTCTGCTTCCTGCTCGTCAACAAGCTGTGGAACCGAAAATCGTCGCGCGACTACCTGCAGGCCTACGTCGTCAGCTTCCTCATGCTCGTCGCGGGCGCCGCGCTCAACTCCGATCTCGCCTACGCAGGCTGCTTTTTGGCCTACGTCGTGTTCGCGACCTGGACGCTCACGCTCTTCCATCTCCGTCGCGAAATGGAGGAGAACTACCTCATCAAGCACTCCGACGACGGCGCCGAGCGCGTCGAGGTCGAGCGCATCTTGAACTCGCGCCGCATCGTCGGCTGGAGCTTTCTCGGTGCCACCTCGCTGGTCTCGATCGGCGTCTTCCTCTCCGCCGCGCTCACCTTCTTCTTGATCCCGCGCTTCGGGTTCGGCTTCTTCGCCACGCACCAGCGGCGCGGCAACCTCACTGTCGGCTTCTCCGATCGCGTCGACCTCGACGCCTACGGCCGCATCAAAGACAACCCGCAAGTCATCATGCGCATCGAGTTCCCCGGCCCGCAGCCGACCGCGCCCTTGCACCTGCGCGGCGTCGCCTTCGACAATTACGAGCGCGGCCGCTGGACTCGCACCGTCGAGGACTCGGCGCGCGAGTTGCGCAACTGGGGCGGCTATCAGATCTACGTGCGCGACTCGGCCGAGCGCCTCACCGGCCCCAAGGTGCGCGCGCTCCTCGATCACGCCGTCGAGCAGCGCGTCTATCTCGATCCGCTCGACACCTCCGTCATCTTCGGCGCCTCGACGCCGGTCGCCTACGCGATGCCCGGCAACTCGAGCGGCCTCATCGGCCCCTATCAGCTCGTGCTTCACGGCGGCGACGAGCCGTACGCGATGGAGCACCGCATCCGCAACTACGCGCACGACGATCTCGTCGAGCGCAAGAGCGGCCTCCGTTACAGCGTCTGGTCCAACCTCGACGGGCCCGACCCGCAGACGCTCGCCGCCGCCGCCGACGTCGACATCGACGACGAGCTCGCGCCCTACATCGTGGTGCCGGCCGATCTGCCGCCGCGCATCCGCGATCTGGCGCAACAGATCACCGCCAAGAAGCGCGGCCCGTGGGCAAAGGCGCTCGCCATCCGCGACTACCTGCAGCGCTACAAGTACACCGTCGACTTGAAGCGCGACGAGCGCTACGAGCCGCTCGAAGACTTCCTCTTCGTGCAGAAGGCCGGCCACTGCGAATATTTCGCGTCCGCGCTGGCGATCATGCTGCGCACCGTCGGTGTGCCCACGCGCTC
>DASXOU010000526.1:0-11690 GCA_036494045.1 Polyangia bacterium
ATGTCCCCGCTCGCGCCCACCGGCGAGTGACACGCCGGCGCGCACGTCCCCAGAAACTGCCACACGCCGCCGGCGCCCGTCGCCGGATCGCCGTTCCACGTCGGCACCGGCACCGTCGGAAACACGGTCCCGTCGTCGGTCCCGGCGCGCACCATCCCGACCACGTCCGCGCCCTGCGCGCGATTGTCGAGGGTCACCAGGCCAGAGACGACGAGCTCGTACTGCGCGCCGGGCGCCAGCTCCGAGCGCGGCGTCACCAGGACCGCCTGCCCGACGAAGTCGATGGTGACGTCGATGTCGAAGTAGATGCCGCCCGAGCGCAAGGTCACCGGCCCATAGCCGACCGCGTCGGGATCGGGATAGCCGTCGAGCTGCACCACGAACCGCGCGTCGCGCGGGACCGTCCCGTCGTCGCGAACAGGCGGATTGGTCGTCACCGTCACCGAGAGCGGTGTCGGCGCCGGAGTCACGTACGGCGACACGTTGGAGACGTAGGTACAGGCGGAGGCGAACGCGAGCCCGGCGGCGACGAGAGCGGGGCCGCGCAACAGCACCTTACGACTCGGCGTAGGTCCTGATCTGCTCGCGCATGGTCTCGTCGTTGATGCCCGACTTCAGGTAGTCCTGCAGGCAATCGGCGAGCGTGATCATCATGTCCGAGACCCCGCGATCTTCGACGAGCTTGGCGAGGAGCGCGCGGCCCTCGCGGCTGTCGTCGTCGCGCAGAAAGTCGCGGACCATGTCGAGCGTGAGGTCGCCCTGAAAATCAAGGATCAAGTTTTCGAGGAGGTACTGGATGAGCTGTTTCACGGGACGAGTCCTCCCTCGTGATGCGCTGTGGGTTTCGAACCGTTGCTAATATAATATTTTACGAGGCACGGCAAGCTTGTCGTCGAAACTTTTGATCGTGAGCTTCAGTGTGTGTCCGGCACCGGACCGGCACGGCGTGCAGCTTTTGAATGTCTTAAAGGCGCTGGCGCCGCGCTACACCGTCGACGTTTTGACGATTCGCGCCGGCGCGATGCCCTTCCAGGAGCGCTTCATGAAGACGCGGATGCTGCGCGTCCCCGTGGTCGGCGCCCTGCCCGAGAAGGTCGAAATGTTCCGCCGCGCCATCCGCCGGCAGCTCGAAGGCGAGGAGTACGACGTCGTCCACCTGCGCTCGGCCTGGGGCGGGCGCGCGGCGCTGGCCGGCACCACCGGGCGGCTGGTCTACGAGATCGCCCGCTCGCCCGAAGGCGAGCCGCGCGCCGCCGACGACGCGCTCGGCGAAGCGCTCGCCGCCGAGGAGCAGATGTGCCTCGAGCGGTCGGACCTCATCCTGGCGCCCACCGAGACCGCGCGCGACGTCCTGACCACGCGTGGGCTGGGGGCGCGCGTCGAGGTGGTCCCGCCCGGCGTCGACATCGATCAGTTCGACTGGGAGCCGACGGCGTCGTTCGGCTCGGCGCCGCGCGTCCTCTACGCCGGGCGCATCGGCGGCGGGCGTGGCCTGCGCACGCTTTTACGCGCGCTCCAGATCGTGCGCCATCGCCGGCCGGTCAAGCTGGTGCTCGCCGGCGCCGTCGACGACGGCTTCGCGCCGCTCCTCGACGAGGCGATCGCCGACGCCGAGCTCGGCGACGACGTCGAGCGGCTCGGCGCCATCGAGCACGACGACATGCCGCGCGTGATCGCGCAATCGACGGTGTGCGTGGCCCCCGCGGCGCCCGACTCGGAGCGCCCGTTGGCCTCGTTCCCCACCAAGCTGCTCGAGTACATGGCCTGCCGCCGCGCCGTGGTCGCGCCGCGCCGCGCCGCGGTCCAGGAGGTCATCACCGACGACCAGGACGGGCTCCTCTTCGAATCGGGCGACGAGATGGATCTGGCGCGCCAGCTCGGCCGCCTGCTCGACGACGCCGTCCTGCGCGAGCGGCTCGCCGAGGCCGGCTACGACCGGGTACGCGCGCGCCATCCCGCTTCGGCCGCGCGCCGCCGCTTGCTCGAGGCCTACGCGCGCCTCTTGCCGCCGTCGGAGTGGGCCAAGCCGGCGGCGGCGGTCTCGCCCATCGACGCCTTGCCCTCGCGCCCCGACACCACGACCTCGCGGCGGCCCATGCCCGAGACCGTCGCGCTCGACGGGCGCGCCTCGGCCGAGCTGTCAGGCGAGATCCACATCGACTCGTCGGCGACCGCCGAGCCGCCCGTCGCCGCCGGCGAGATCGTCATCGAGATCGAAGCGCCGCCGCCGGGCGAGGATCTCTTGCGCGACGCGCTCGAAGAGGCCTTCCGCGACGACGATCGCGACACCGGAAAGTTCGTCGCCATCACCACGCCGCTCGGCTTCGACGATCCCGTCGACGAGAAAACCGAGCAGCGACCTTTGCGCCCGAAGAAAACCTCGGGTTAAGATGCACCCCGAGAGGGGGTGATTCCGACCGTCCCGTTCGACCTCATCCTCAGCGTCTTCGTCGGTCTGGTCTTCGCTGCTTGCGCGCGCGTGCAGTTCGCCAATGGCGGCACGCCGTGGGGCCGCGAGCTGGCGGCGGTGCTCTCGTTCGAGGGCATCATCGTCTGGCCGACGGCGCTCTATTTCTATCTCGTGCATCCCGCGTGGTCGTGGATGTACTTGATCGATCCCGCGCGCCTGCCGTGGGGCATCCTCGCGTTGGTGCTGCTCGCCTACGTGGCGACGCTGCTCGGCGGCTATCTCGGCGGCTGGGCGCTGGTGCGCGTAGGCAAGGAGAAGATCCTGTTCGCCGCGCTCGCCGTCGTCGGCGTGGGCCTCGTCGTGTTCCTCATCGTCGCGCGCGGGCGCATCTCGCACATCGGCACGTTCGACGACTTCCACGCCGGCCACGCGCTCGCGCTCGGCGAGGGCAAGCTCGGCTGGGCGCTGGCGGCGACCTCGACGGGCGTGGCCATCTCGGTGGTGCTGGTCGGATTCACCTTGTGGGAGCAGGGCAAACGTTCGCGCTCGTAAGTGACTCGTGATAGGGTCGCTGCTAGTGCGATGATGATGCGCAGTGTTGCGCTGGCTCTTGTCGTCACCGTCGGAGGCTGCGGACCGATCGAGTACATCTCGATGGTCACGTTCGAGGCCTCGAAGGCGGTGCAGGAGGCCAAGGCGTCACGCGCGGGCGAGCTGGCGCCGTACGAGTACACGGCGGCCGTCGAGTACCTGCACAAGGCGCGCGAGGTGGGCGGCTACGCGCGTTATCACGAGGCGATCGAGTTCGGCAAGAAGGCGCGCGATTTCGGCCACGAGGCGGTGCGCCTGTCGCGCGAGCGCGGGGCGCGCGCAGAATGAGGCGCACGGCGCCGTTGGGCGCGCTCCTGTTGCTCGTCGCTGGTTGCCCGGGAAACGACCTGCGCGGGCGCACCAACGGCATCCGCGACGTGATCCGCCAGGCGCGCGAGAACGGCGCCTACAAGTGCGCGCCGCGCGAATTGGCGATGGCCGAGTCGCACCTCGAATTCGCCACCACCGAGCTCGACGACGGAAAATATTTCCCCGCCAAGCGCGAGGTCGCCGTCAGCGAGGACAACGCGCATCGCGCGCTCGAATTGTCGCCCAAAGAGCGCTGCAACCCGCCGCCCGTGCCCAAGGTCATCGACACCGACGGCGACGGCATCCCCGACAAGCTCGACAAGTGCCCCACCGAGCCCGAGGACAAAGACGGCTTCCAGGACGCCGACGGCTGCCCCGATCCCGACAACGACAACGACGGCATCCTCGACAAAGACGACAAGTGCCCCAACGAGCCCGAAGACAAGGACGGCTTCGAGGACGAGGACGGCTGCCCCGACCCCGACAACGACAAGGACGGCGTCCTCGACGCCGACGACAAGTGCCCCAACGACCCCGGACCCAAGGAAAACGGCGGCTGCCCCGACAAAGATCGTGATGGCGACGGCGTCGTCGACCGGCTCGACAAGTGCCCCGATCAGCCGGGCCCTGCCGACAACGACGGCTGCCCGAAGCCGAAGTTCATCGTCGTCACCAAGGAGAAGATCGAGCTCAAGCAGAAGGTCCACTTCGCGACCAACAAGAGCACGATCTACCCCGACTCGTTCCCCATGCTCACCGAGGTCGCCGAGGTGCTAAAGTCGCGGCCCGAGATCAAGGTGCGCATCGAAGGGCATACCGATTCGCGCGGCACGCTCAAGCACAACATGAAGCTGTCGCAAGACCGCGCCGAGTCCGTGCGCACGTTCCTCGTCGACCACGGCGTCGGCATCGAGCGCATGGAAGCGCGCGGGTTCGGGCCGACGCAGCCGATCGACGACAACCGCACGTCGAAGGGGCGCGAGAACAATCGGCGCACCGAGTTCATCATCACGTCGCAGTAGGGGGCTTATGAGCGAGCGTCAGCGAGCGAAAGTGAGCGTCCGGCCCGTAGGGCCAGCGGATCGGCCGTTTCTCGCACGATGCACCGGTACGGTGCAGCAGTGACTCGCTCGTCCGTCATCGCCGCCTTGGTCATTGCCGCTTGCACGCTCGCGTCGTCGTCGGTGCGCGCCGAGGACGTCGACAAGCAGGTGCAGAAGATGAACAAGCGCGCCATGGACGATTACGACTCGCTCGAGTTCGAGTCGTCGCGGCGGACGCTGCAGGACGCGGTGCAGATGCTGCGCGCCAACGGCATGGACGAGACGCCGCTGGCGGCCAAGACCTACGCCAATCTCGGCATCGTCTACATCAACGGGTTCAAGGATCGCAATCGCGGGCAGCAGCAGTTCGTCAACACGCTCAAGATCATGCCCGACTACAAGCTCGATCCGGCGGTGGCGACGCCCGAGCTCGACGAGGCGTTCCACGCTGCGCAGAAGCAGGCGGCCAAGCTGGTGGGCAAGACGCCCAAGCCGACGCCGCCGACTCCCACGCCGCCGACGCCGACGCCGCCCGAGCCGACGCCGCCGACGCCGACGCCGCCGTCGGGCGGCGAAGAGGTGCACGGCCTGGTGCACACGCCGGTCGACGAGTCGCGGCCGTCGACGCCGATTCCCGTGCGCGCGAAGCTGGGCAACGACGTCGGTGCCACGCGCGTGTTCCTCTTCTTCCGCGGCTCGGGGCAAGAGGACTTCTTGTCGGTGCCGATGAAGAACACGGGCGGCGTCGAATGGGTGGGCGTGATTCCGCCCGAGGCCGTGACGGGAAAGTCGCTGCAATATTATCTCGAGGCGCGCGACGCGCGGGGGCGCGCGGTGGTCAACGCCGGCTCGGCGCCGAGCCCGTTCGTCATCGTCATCAGCGACACCGCGGCGGCGCCGACCAACGTGCCCGAGGTCGACGTCGAGGATCCGCTCATGAAGGAGCGCCTCGCCAGAAAGCGCAAGGACGAGGAGCACAAGTCGACGCGCGATCACCTGTTCATCTTCGTGATGCCGGGGTTTGGCTTCGGCGTCGAGCCGGCGGGCAATCACACCGAGGTCGCGTATCAGTTCCAGACCGCCGGGCCGCACGCCAACACGTTCGTCCCGCAGCCGGTCGGCTCGACGGGCATCGCGGTGGCGCCGTTCCATCTCGCCGTCGAGATCGGCTATCTGGTGACGCCGAAGCTGTCGCTGTCGGTCTTCGGGCGCTTCCAGCTCGCCACCGGCGCCAACGCCGAGACGGTGCACACCGGAAGCGAGCAGGGCGCCACCACCAAGGCGTTCGGCGCGGTCGCGGTGCTGGCGCGGGCGCGCTATCGCTTTCTCGACGGGCGCTTTCATCCGTACATCCACGTCGACATCGGCGGCGGCGAGATCCGGCACGTGCTCGACATCTCGTCGGCGGAGTCGACGGCGCATCCGCTCGTCGACAAGTACACGGCGGACACGTGGAACGGCTCGAGCCCGATGGATCCGGCGCAGCTCGCGATGTACCAGCAGGAAGTGTGCAGCAACCACGCGAGCTGCTCCGATACGATCTCGCTCGGCTACTTCCTGCTCGGCGGCGGCGCCGGCATCTGGTACGACTTCGCGTCGCACTTCGCCTTCATCCTCGACGTGAACCTCATCGGCGCCGTCGGCACCGGCAGCCGCCAATCGGGGTTCAACATCGACGTGCAAGCCGGCCTCGGCGCGCACTTCCTGTAATCAGCGAGCGCGGCGAATCAGCAGCTCGGCGCGGTGCAGCCCGCGGGCGCGTTGCCTTCGGACGCGTACGTGAACGTGATCGTGTAGTCGGCGCAGCTGTTGGCGCTGTTGATCCCCGAGACCTGGAAGTACCAATCGGTGTCGTCGCTGCTGGCGCAGGTGCCGCACCAGGTGACGCAGATTCCCGTCGACGCGTAGTTCTTCCAGTTGTTGTCGCAGCTCTCGGCCGTGTTGTCGACCGAGAGCAGCAGGTTCGCGCCCGCCGGCGGCGTCACCTGCACCAGCGCGGCGTACGACTGCGACGTGCCGGGGAAGCAGGTGTGCGAGCCTTCCGAGAAGTGCACGTGGAAGGTGTCGACGTCGCCCGCCGGCAGAATGCGGTTGGTCGTGATCGTCGTGGTGCCGCCTTCGCCGGTGGTGTTCGACTGGCCGCCGCACGCGTTGTCGTTCTCGCCGGGATCGGCGGTGCCGTTGGTCTCGCAGCCGTTGTCGGCGCCGGGCGCCGCCGGATCGCTGCAGTCGGAGTAGGGCGCGGCGCAGGCGGGCGTGCACAGCCCGTTGGTGCACGCCGTCGACGACGTGCCCGCCGTCGAGCAGGCGCGCCCGCAGGCGCCGCAGTTGCCCGTGTCGTTGCCGGTGTTGGTGGTGCAGCCGCCGCTCTTGTCGGTGGCGCACGCGCCGTAGGGCGCCGTGCACGTCGGATTGCAGAACCAGCCCGCGCCCGTGGTGGTGCAGGTCGTGGTGCCGTGCGGATTGGTGCAGGCGTGGCCGCAGGCGCCGCAGTTGTTGGGCCCGGTGATGTCGACCTCGCAGCCGTCGTCGGGCATGTTGTTGCAGTTGGCGTGGGTGGCGTCGCAGGTCGGCTGGCAGACGTAGCCGTTGCCGGAGGCGACGCAGGCGTTGGTGCCGCCGACCTGTTGGCAGACGATGCCGCAGCCGCCGCAGTTGGTCGCGGTGTCGAGCGGCGTCTCGCAGCCGTCGGACGAGTCGTGGTTGCAGTCGGCGTAGCCCATCGGACAGCCCGCGCACGAGCCGCAGTCGGCGGGGCAGGTGTCGCACGCCTCGCCGGTCTCGGCGGTGCAGACGCCGTCGCCGCAGCGAGCCGCGACGGCGAAGTCGGGCGCGGAGAAGCCGGCCAGATCGTCGCCGCTGTTGCCGCCGACGCCGCCGGCATCATCGGCGGTGGCGCTCGGTTTCGCACATCCCGCGGCCAGTAGCGCGCCGAGGACGCAGACGCGGTAGACAGCAACCACGAGCGGACCATACCACGTCCGACACAAATGCGAAATGTGGCGGAGGAGACGCAGTGGCGCTCCGTACCGTCGACGCGGTAGTGTGCCGCCGTGGCTCGTCCTGCCCGCCAGCTGACGCTCGTCGATTGTTTCGGCCTCGGCATCAACGGCATCATCGGCACCGGCATCTTCCTGCAGCCGGCGGCGCTCCAGCGACGGGCGGGCGCCTATTCGCCGCTGGCGTGGCTGCTCGTCGGCGGATTGTGCACGCTGATCGCGCTCTGCTTCGCCGAGGCCGCCTCGCGCACCGATCGCTCGGGCGGGCCCTATCGCTACGCGGTCGAGGCGTTCGGGCCGATGATCGGCTTCGCGGTCGGCTGGATCACGATGGTCTCGTCGCTGCTCGGCTACGCGGCGGTGGCGCGCGGGTTCGCCGAGCACGCCGCGCTGCTCGTCGGTGGCGCCGATAGCGCGACGGCGCTGACGGTGTGGGTCATCGTCGTCGTGGTGTTCCTCGCCGTCGTCAACGTCGTCGGCATCAAGCCGTCGGCGCGCACCGGCGACGCGCTCAGCGTCATCAAGGTCCTCGGCCTCCTCGCCTTCATCGGCGTCGGCTTCTTCTTCGTGCGCGCCGTCAACCTGCACGCGCGGCCGGCGCCGCTGCCGGGCGAGACGCCGGGCATCTTCGGCGCCGCGTTCGCCGGCCTCTTCGCCTGCACCGGCTTCGAGTACGTGCCCGTGCCCGCCGGCGAGATGGTCAATCCGAGGCGCACGATCGGCATCGCCATGTCGGTCTCGGTGATCGGCGCGACGCTGCTCTACGCGCTCGTCCAGATCGTCGCCATGGGCACGCTGCCGTCGATGGGATCGGCGGAGCGGCCGATCGTCGAGGCCACGCGCACCTTCGCCGGCAACGGCGGCGCCGACGTGATGGCGGTGGTGGCGGCGCTCTCGGCGCTCGGCTTCTGCGCCGGCTCGGCGATGGTGGTCCCGCGCTACGTCGAGGCGTTCGCCGAGGACGCGTTTCTGCCGCGCATGTTCGAGCGCCGCTCGCCGCGCTTCGGCACGCCGGTCGTGGCCATCGCCGTCGTCTCGGTGATCGTGATCGCCCTCGGCGCCACGCTCGGCTTCGACAAGCTCGCCGACGTCTCCAACGTCGCCATCGTCGCGCAGTATGTGTCGACCTGCGTCGCCATCCTGGTCTGGCGCCGGCGCAAGCCCGATGCCCCCGGTTTCCGTTTGCCGTTCGGCTGGCTCATTCCCGGGCTCGCCATCGGCGGCTCGGTGCTGTTCTTGTTTCACGTCTCGTCCGCGGAGCGTTGGTTCGGCGCGGCGCTGCTCGCCGTCGGGCTCGTGCTCGGCGCGGCGACGCGGTTTTTCCGCCGCGCGCGCGCGCCCTCGTCGTAGACTGCCGCCCATGTCCGGCTCCGTCGGCGCCACGCTCTACGCGATCTACAAGACCGCGGCGATCTCCGTGCCCACGGTGGCCGACGCGCTCCTCGGGCGCCTCACGATCGAGCGCGGCGACCGGCGCCTCAGCGACTGGTCGCGCAGCATCGTGCGCCGCGCCGACGTCGATCTCACCGTCGAGGGGCTGCATCACGTGCCGCGCGATCGCGCGTGCGTGTACATGTCGAATCACCAGAGCCACCTCGACATCCCCATCCTCTACAGCGTTTTCCCCGGCACCTTGCGCATGGTCGCCAAGGCCGAGCTCTTCAAAGTGCCGGTGTGGGGACGCGCGATGCGCGCGGCCGGCTTCGTGCGCGTCACCCGCTCGGGCGATCGCGCAGGGGCGGTGGCGGCGATGCGCGAATGCGGCGACGCGATCGCGCGCGGCGTGAACGTCTGGATCGCGCCCGAAGGCACGCGCTCGCTCGACGGCAAGATCGCGAAGTTCAAAAAGGGCGGCTTCATCCTCGCTCGCGACAGCGGCGCCGACATCGTGCCCGTCGCCATCGACGGCAGCCGCGACATCCTGCCCAAGAACACGCGGATCTTTCAGCGCGGCGCGCGCGTGAAGGTGACGTTCGGCGCGCCCGTCCGCGTCGGCGGCCGCGAGCTCAACGACGTCGTCGCCGAAACGCGCGCCTTCATCGTCGGCCACGTGACCGAGCCGAACGACTGATCTATACTCGAGTGTAGTGGACACCGACGCACTGGCCGACCTCGCTCACTCGACGACGCGCGAGGAGTTCGTCAGCCAGCAGCCGCACCAGTTCCTGGTGCTCGAGCAAGCCCTCGCTCCCGACGAGCAGGTGCAGTTCGCGACCCAAGTGGTCGACCCGGTGTCGCTGCGCCGCTCGACGATGCGGCGCACGACCAACCTCGAGGTGCTGTCCGTGACCAAGGCGGCCGGCAATCCCTATCCCGATCGCGTCTCGGTCGGCCGCGCCCGCAACTGCGACATCGTGATGCGCGATCCATCCGTGTCCAAGCTGCATGCGCACTTCCGCATCAGCGGCCCCAAGCTCGAGCTCGTCGACATCGACTCGCAAAACGGCACTCGCGTCAACGGCAAGCCGCTCGCCCCCCACCAACCCGCGCCCGTCGCCCCCGGCGACACGCTCCTCTTCGGCAGCGTAGCCTGCAAACTAGTAGACGCCGCGTCGTTGTACGACCTGCTTCGATAGCCAGACCGCGCCGACGCTCCGCCTAAGAGCGCCCGCGGTCTGCCTATTGAGCTCTTGGCAACGTGACCGTTACCGTCGTGCCGCCGCTGCTCGGACAATCCAGCTCGACTGCGCCTTTGTGCTCGTCGACGATGCGGTGGACCGTGGCGAGGCCGAGGCCGGTGCCGCCTTCTTTGGTTGAGAAGAACGGCTCGAAGATGTGGGCGCGGTGCTCGGGGGCGATGCCGGGGCCGCGATCGCGGAAGGCGAGGGTGACCCATTCGCCGTCGCTGCGCACGTCGACGTCGATGGGCTGCTCGGGCGCCGCTTCGGCGGCGTTGCGCAGGAGGTTCCACACCACCTGGCGCAGCTGTCCCGGATCGGCGTCGACGAAGACGGCGCCGTTCGAGTGCAACGTCACCGCCGCCTCGCCGAGCCGCTTGTCGTTCTCGAACACCTTGAGCATCTCGCCGAGCGTCGCCGCCACGTCGAGTCGCTGCGGCTCGAGCGATCGCGGTCGCGCGAACTCGAGCAGCTGCGTGATGAGCCCGTTGAGCCGCTCGACCTCGCGCAAGACGATGCTCATCAATTCCTTATTCTCTCCCGGCATCCTCGGCGGCGAAGCCGCCTCGCCGCGGTTCTCGCGCGCGCCGTCCGCCTGCATCGTCTGCGACAACAGCTCGATCGATCCCGAGATCGCCGCCAGCGGATTGCGAATCTCGTGCGCGATGCCCGCCGCCAGCCGCCCGACCGCCGCCAGCCGCTCGGCGCGCTGCATCGCCGCCTCCATTTGCCTGAGCTCCGTTAGATCCTGGAAGTTCACGATGCGCCCCACGTTGCGGCCGCTCGAGTCGACCAGCGGCGACAGCGACACGCCGAGCGTGCGCTCCCCGGCGCCGACCCTCTGCGGCACCTCGCCGCGGCGCAACGCCGCTTCGCCCACGGTCGCCTGCAGCGCCGCCAGCCCGGGCATGATCTCCTCGAGCGGTCGCCCCACCGCGCCGTCCGCGCTGCGCTCGATGATCTCGGCCGCCGCCGCGTTGAACGTCAGGATGCGCCCATCGCGCCCGACGGTGATCAGGCCCGAGGTCAACCCGCGGATGACGTCCTCGTGCAGCGCCGCCAGATCGCGCAGCTTCACGCCCTGCGACGCGATGTGCTCGCCCGCGCGCCTGAGCTCGGTCGCCAGCCGCGTCGCCAGCGCGCCCGTCGCCGCGAAGGCGACCGCGTTCACCGCCAGCGATCGAATCAGCGTGCGCAACGGCAGCCCCGAGCTGCCCACGCCGTCGACGAGATAGAGCAGCACCGCCGCCGCCGCCGCCAGGAGCGCCCCGCGCCCGAGCACGAACGCCGCGCCGACCACGACGAGGATGTACATGAACGCGAACGCCGACTCGGCGCCGCCGGTCAGATGCACGAGCAGCGTCGTCAGCACCAGATCCGATCCGACCTGCACCATCGCCAGCCGCCCCACGTGCTCGACGCGCGGCAAGAGCAGCGCGAACACGATGGTCAGCCCATAGGTCGCCACGATGAGCCAGAAGAGCGAGCGCACCACCGGCGAGGTCTCTTCGTCGGCGGTCGCGCCCACCTCCGCGATCAGCGCCGACGCCAAGAGCAGCGTCACCAGGCCGACGCGGAACAACATCACGTACGTCAGCCGCGTTCGCCCGCTGTCGGCGAACGCCAGCGACGACGCCGCTGCCACGCGCTAGCCTCCGGTCTTGATGTTGCCGGCCATCTCGAAGATCGGAAGGTACATCGAGATGATGAGCCCGCCGAC
>DASXOU010000527.1:0-2535 GCA_036494045.1 Polyangia bacterium
CGACGATGGCGCGCAGCGCGACGCAGTAGGGCACCTTCTCGCGGGCGAGCGCGCGCGCATCGGCGGCGGCGACGCGCAGGAGCTCGGGCCGGCCGAGGCGCGACGCGGCCATCGCCGCGCGCGCGCGCCCGAAGTGGGCCACGCAGCGCAGCGTCTGCATGTGCAGGAGCAGCGATCGCTTGAACGCGCGCCACTTGCCCTCGACGCGGGCGTAGGCGCCGGCGGCGTCGCCGAGATAGACGTCGGTGGTGACGTCGCTCATGGTGCCGTTGAAGTGCTGCGCGTGCACGTGATCGGGCACGTTCCAGCGCGCCAACGCCTCGCGCACTTCGGCGCGCGCGTGATCGGGATCGTCGGCGACGAGCGCGGCGCTCGGCGCGCAGGTGGTGCGCAAGACCGTCTCGGTGTAGAGGTCGCCGCGCTCGATCGCTTCCTCGACGAGGAGCTTGGTGCGCGCGCTGAACGTGGGCAGGCCGATCAGCGACTCGGCGTAGGCGGAGAAGATCTGCGCCGTCGAGCGCTCCCAATAGTGTCCGGTGCAGCGATCGCGCAGGAGCGCCTCGGCGCGGCCACAATATTCGAGCGCCTTCTTGAACTGCCCCAGCTGAAAGGCGGCGATGCCGACGGTGCCTTCGTAGAAGGCGCGCGCGTCGGGCGTGTCGATCTCGTCGGCGAGCTGGCTCACGAGCGCGAGGACCTGTTGCACGCGCGCCTGTTTGTCGGCGCCGGCGATCGACGCGAAGATGGCCTCGGTGCAGAGCGCGCGGAAGACGCGGCGCGGCTCGCCGGCGTCGAGCGCGAGCAGGAGATGCTGCGCCTGAAACGCGGCGGCGCGGATGGCGTCGACCGACGACAAGCCGGTGGTGGCCGCGTCGGCGACGTCGATGCGCGTCAGCGTCTCGGGCGGCAGCGCGCCGGCGTCGCGCCGCTTCCAGTGCAGGCCGCGCAGGCGGATGCGCGCGCGCCGCCACAAGAACGACGTCAGCGCCTCGGACGGCGTCGCCGGCACGCGCAGGTCGACGACGCGCATGACCTCGCCGAGCGCCGCCAGCCCTTCGGAGAAGTGGCCGGCGAGGAGGAGCTGCGTGGCGGCGCGGCGCTGCAGATCGAGGACGTCGGCGGCGGGCGCGCGGGTCGCGGCCTGCAGGTACGCTTGCGCCGCTTCGACGCCGCGGCCGGCGTTGGCGAGCGCGTCGCCGAGGCGCGCGTGCAACATGCGCATCGAGCCGCGGTCGACGGAGCGCTCGTGATCGGAGTGGTCGATGCGCGCCTGCATGAGCTCGACGGCGAAGCGATAGAGGCGCGCCGCGCGGTCGAACGCGAGCGCCTCGAACGCGCGCGCGGCGGCCTCGGCGGCGTACTCGGAGGCGCGCACCTCTTCGCCGGCGGCGGCGAAGTGCACGGCCAGCGCCTCGGCGTCGGGGCGCGGCGACGACTCGAGCGCGATGCCGAGCCGCAGGTGGGCGTGACGCAGCCGCTCGCCGTCGAGCAGCGCCATCTGCGCCTCGCGGATGCGATCGTGGTAGCACTCGACGATGCGCGCCTCGACGCTGCCGCGCGTGCGCACAAGGTTGCCCGCTTGCAGGAGCGCGAGCGCCGCCGGATCAGCGACTTCGGCGGCGCGCTGCGCGACGGCGAGCGCGGTCGGCCGGCCGGCGGTGGCGATGACCGCGAGCAGGCGCGCGGCTTCGAGCGGCAGCCGGCGCAGGCGCGCGCGCAGCGCCTCGTCGAGCGAGATGCGATCGGCGGCGGCGGCGAGGCCCTCGCGAACGTGGCGCGCCAGCTCGTCGATGAAGAACGGGTTGCCCTGCGCCTCGGCGGCGATGCGCTGCGCTTTTTCCGCGCCGGTGGCGCCATCGTCGTCGAGGAGCGCTTGCGCTAGGCTGACGGCTTCGAACGGCTCGAGCGGGCCGACCTCGAGCTCGCGCGCGGCGCCGGCCTCGCGCGCGATGCTGGCGCGCAGCTCGCGCAAAAAAGTCGAGTCCTGATCTTCGGCGCGGTGGCTGGCGATGAACAGCAGCGCCGGCGCGTCGGGCGGACGCAGCAGCGCGGCCAACAGCGCCGCCGAGTCGGCGTCGCCCCATTGCATGTCGTCGATGGCGACGACGAGCGGGCGCCGATCGGCGAGCCGCGCCAGAAGTTCGCGCAGGGCGCCGAACGCGCGCCGGCGCAGCTCTTGCGGATCGGGCGTCTCGAAGCCGCGCCGCGGCGCCGCGATCACCGCTTCGACCTGGCGCAGCGCGGGAAATAGTCGCGCCAGCGCCGGCACGTCGCGCGGCATCAGGCCCTCGGCCTCGAGGCGCGGCAGGCGCGCCAGGTGCTGGCTGAGCGCGTCGATGACGCTGTCGACGGCTTTGTAGGGCACGCTCTCGCGCTCGTAGCAGCGGCCGGTGACCACCAGCGCGTCGTCGCGCGCCTCGACGCCGTCGAGGAAACGGCGCACCAGCGCGCTCTTGCCCATGCCCGATTGGCCGTGCACGAACACCACCGCGAGCTTGCCGCGGCGGGTGGCGGCGAAGGCGTCGGCGAGCGCGC
>DASXOU010000528.1:0-13968 GCA_036494045.1 Polyangia bacterium
CGCGTTCGTGCTGGTCTTCGGCGTGTGGGCGTTCATCGACGGCATCGACACGCTGGCGCTGGCGGTGAGCGGTTGGCGCTCGTGGCAGCTCTTCATCGTCGGCCTGGTCGGCATCGGCATCGGCCTATTGACCTTCTTCCGTCCCGGCTACACTGCGATCGGGCTCTACACGGCGGTGGCGGCGTGGGCCATCGCGCGCGGGATCCTCGAGATCGCGGTCGCGATCGAGCTGCGCAAGCAGATCAAGGGTGAGCTGTGGATGGTGCTCGCCGGCGTGGTGTCGATCGTGTTTGGCGTGCTGTTGGTCGTGCTGCCGGCGGCGGGCGTGCTCGCGCTGGCCTGGTTGATGGGCGTCTACGCGCTGGTGTTCGGCGTGCTGATGTTCGCGCTGTCGCTCAGGCTGCGTCACGTGCACAAGGAGACTGCGCGCATCGTGCAGACGCCGACGGTGCTGACGACACCGACGACGACGCCACAGCCGGCGTAGGCCGGCGTAGAACGATCAGCCGGCGGCGACGCTCGACGACGACGCGCGGCTGCCGCGGTTGTTGCTCGCCTTGCCGACGGCGGTGCCGGTCACGCGCACCAACTCCGCCGTCATCAGCGTCAGGTTGTCGACGTAATGTCCGGCGCGTCCCGCGATTCCCACGGCCACCGCCGCTCCGTGCGGCTCGACGAGGCGCTCCATGCGCTCGACGCCGCCCTGGTTCGGCGCGCCCACCCAATGCGTCCAGCGCGTCGTCGACATGTCGAGCGTCGAGCCGTCCCACTTGGTCTGCAGGAGGCGCACGGCGTCGACGTAGCTGCCCGAGCGCGTCTGGATTCCCGTGACCACGTGGCCGGGCATTACGCGCAGCTCGTAGGGCTGGCCGCCCCAGCCGCCGAACGTCGGGCCCTGCATCTCGACGCCGACCGAGCCGTCCTCGAGGAGCTCGGCGAAGATCGGCGCGATCTGATCGATCCAGTGCCCGGCGCGCACGGTGAGCCCGACGAGCGCGAAGCCCGGCGTCGGCGGTTGATATTGGAACGGCATTCCGCCCGAGCTGAAGTCCGTCGACGGCAAGGTGCGAATGTTGGTGAGCAGGATCGGCATGGCAGGCTCCTTGAGTGTTTGACCGGGTCAGGTCCCGGTGGCGCTCTTACCTCGGCAGCGCCGGACGCGCGTCAACGAGGCGATCACCTGAGCGTCGTGGGCACGCGGTCTGCAACTTCGACGGTGGAACCGCCCAGGAGGGGATCATGAGATCGTACTTGTTGCGTCTGGCCGCCGTCGCGCTCATCGCGGGCTGCGGGGCGAGCGTCAGCTCGACGGTGATGCCGGGAGCCAACCTCGGCCGTTACCACACCTACGCGTTCTACACGCCGCCCTATCGGCTCGGCACCACCGCGACGCCGGGCGAGCAGGAGGTCGCGACCGCCCTGCGCAACTCGCTCGCCGACAAAGGGCTCGTCGAAGCGACGCCGGGGCAGCAGCCCGATTTTCTCGTCGCCTATCACGCGCGCAAGCAGCAGAAGCTCGACGTGACCAGCGCCGGTTACGGCTGGTGGGGTCTGGGCGGCGCCGACGTGTACACGTACACCGAGGGCACGCTCATCGTCGACTTCATCGATCAGTCGACCAAGAGCGTCTTCTGGCGCGGGACGGCGTCGCAGATCATCGACAATCCGTACTCGCCGAATCTCGCAAAGATCGACAAGGCCGTGGCCAAGCTCATCAACAAGTATCCGGCCACCATGACGGCGGGGGTGGCGCGTCCGACGATGTGAGTCGGCGCGTCAGCACGCGCGGCGCGTCGGGAGCGTGAGCGGCTCGTCGAGCTCGACCTCGACGGTCGTTCCGGCAGGCAGCCACGCCTCGACGCGCCGCTCGTGATATGCGTCCACCGCCGCGCCGCCGCCGCCGGCGCCGTAGCCGATCATGACGCCGGGAATGCCGAAGAAGATGCCGCCGATGAGGATGCCGGCGAAGGCGGCGCTGTCGGCGCGCTGACCGAGATCGGTCGCCGGCACGCGCTGGGGATCGGCGACGACGTGGGCGCGCAGCGCGCGGCCAGCGACGGTGTCGGCGTGAAGCGCGAGCGCGACGCCGCTCGAACCGGTGCCGGGCGCCAGCTTGGCGACGCGGCCGTCGATCACCGCGCCGGCGTCGAGGCGCGCGCAGCCGACACCGACCGGCTCGGTAAGCGACGCGGCCCACGGCTCGCCGGGGCGCGAGACGTCCGAGACGCGATCGGGGCCGAGCGCGGCCGCGGTGCCGATCGACGTGTTCATGCGCGCGGGCAGGCGCGTGCCCGCCGGCAGCGTGGCCGATGCCAGGGCAACCGCGAAGAAGAGTGTCGTCACAGGGCGGAAGATACGGCGAACGCCGGCATGGATTGGACGGAGTTACGGCGAGCCCGCCGGCAGGCCGCCGACGGTGGAGTTGGGATTGCCCGGCTGCACGGTGACGCCGCCGAGCGTGTTCGGCTGCGGCGTCGGCAGCGCGGTCGGCGGCGCGACGGGCGAGCCGGCGCAATTGGTCGGCTGCGCCGAGGAAGACGGCGAGGGGACGCCGGCGTTGACCGACGCGTTGTTGGCCAGCGAGCCGAAGCACGGCGGGGGCGGCGGGCTGGTCGGCTGCGCCGACGGCGGCGTCGGCAGCGTGGTCAACGAGCTCGACGGCGGCGTCAGCGTCGCCGAATTCGGCGGCGACAGCGTCGGCGCCGTCGGCTGCGACGGTGATGCCGGCAGCGATGACACCGGCGACGTCGGCGTCGTCGACGTTTGCGCCGAGGCGGCGCCACCCAACCCCACGACCAATCCGAAGACGAGATCATGCGCGCGCATGATCATCATTCGTGCATCGCGCATACCGCTTGACCGTCCCCGCCGCGTGCTCACACCGCCGATCGCGAGGTGATCCATGGCGCGATGGAGGGCGGTGGCGTCGACGGTGGTGGTCGCGATCCTCTCGTACGGCGGCGCGGCCCGTGCACAGTCTTTCGCGTGCGGAAGCGTCGGGCTCGCCGACGCCGATCCACCGCTCGACGCCGAGCTCATCCCGCCGGCGCAGCCGTCGTGCTGTCCGCCTCCGGCGACGACGCCATGCACGCATTGCCAGCCGTCGCAATGCGCGCACTGTCGCCTCTTGATCGCGCCTCCCGACGTGACGGAGGACGAGCTCGAAGCGGTGCTCATCGGCGGCGTGTCGGCGGCGGCGCTCGGCTATCTCGTCGCCAACGTGATCATCTCGCAGCAGCCGCACCGCACGCCCACCATCGACGGCATCCCCGTCTTCGGTGCCATCTGGTCGGTGGCGCACAACCAGGCGATGGATCGCACGACGCCGCTGCTACTCTTCTCCGCGGGCGTGCAGGCGATCGGCCTCCTCGTCACCGTCGCCGCCGCCACCGAGCTTCACGATTTGCGCCGTCTCGGCCTCGACTTCTCCGCGTCGGCGCAGGGCGCCGGCGTGACGTACACCTGGCGCTACTGAAACGTCGCGCGCCCCGTCGCGTAGAACGAAACTTCGAAAGCGCGCGCGCCCCTTGCGCGTGATCGCATGTGTGCCTAGACGGGTCCCGTTCCGAGGAGCCGTGCATGCGAGACGCGACGGTAGCGATGATGCTCGATCACGTTCGTGCCATTCACCGCGCCGTCACCGGCGCTGATCCCACCGACGGCACGGAGCACGAAGACAGCGGCGTGACGCCGAGCGCGAGCGCGGTGGCCGGACGCTTCGCCGAGCTCGAGTCGCTGGTGCGATCGCTGCCGGCGCTGGCCGAGCGCGTGCCGCCGTTTTCCTATTCACCGGCCGCCGACATCATCGCCGCCGAGCGCGAGATCATCATCGAGCTCGGCGTGCCCGGCGTCGAGGCGCGCGACGTTCACGTTGTCGTCGAGCGCGGCACGCTCGTCGTCTCGGGCGTGCGCCAGCGCGACAGCGTCGGCCGCGTCTGGCTGCACGCCGAGTTGCCGTGTGGACCGTTCCGTCGCGCGCTGCCGCTGCCGTTGCCCGTCGCGGGCGGGCCGCGCGTCGAAGTCGATCGAGGAGTCGTTCGGGTACGGCTGGCGAAGCCGCCCAAGGCGTCGCTACCGCAGGCTTGACCACGCAGCACAACCTGGGAGGACGGCATGGAAACCGAGAGGTTCGATTCGCAGGAGCTCTATCGTCTGGATGAGACCATTCGCAACACCATGGACGCGATCCGGCGCTCGCCGCAGCTTTCGGGCGGCAGCTTCTCCGGGCAGTCGTTCGGCTGGCAGCAGCAGCAGCAGCAGCAGCAAGGACCGATCGGCGACTTCTCGCACCTGGCGCAGATGATCAGCGAGCGCGTCGTCGAGCGCGCCGCCGATCGCATCGTCGAGGGCGTACGCGAGCGTATGCGCCACGCGCTGCGCGAGCGGCTCGTCGAGACGCTGCGCGTGCAGCTCGGCGAAGAGCTGCGCGACGAGCTGCGCTCGGCGGCGATGATGCCGCAGGCGCCGGGCCTCGTCGATCAGATCGCCGAGCGCGTGACCACGCGGCTGTCCGAGCGCGTGCGCGATCGGCTGGCCAACGAAGTGCGCGATCGCATCATCGACTCGGTGCGCGAGTACGCGAGCGAGGCGCTGCGCGAGCGCATCGGCGAGACGCTGCGCATGGCCATCACGAGCGGACAGCTCGGGCCGCAGCTGAGCGGACCGGGCGGCGAGGTCCTGGCGCTGGCGATCCGCGAGCGCGTGACCGCGGCGGTGCGCGAGCGCGTCGTCGAGACGCTGCGCGAGCGCATCGGCAACGAGCTGCGCGACCGCATCGGCGAGACGGTGCGCGAGCGGCTGCGCGAGGCGCTGCGCCGGTCGTTGCAGGAGGCGCAGCCGATGTTGATGCAGGGCGGCCCGGCGGCGGAGATGCTGATCCTCACCTTGCGCGAGCGCATCGCCGAGCACGTGGGCGAGCGCGCGCACGAAGAGATCCGCGAGCGCATCGGCGAGGTGCTGCGCGAGAAGCTGACGCACGTGCTGCGCGAGCGGCTCGACGAGGAGCTGCGCGGGCGGCTCGGCGAGGTGATGCGCGGCGGCATGGGATCGTCGATGTTCGGCCAGCAGCAGCACGGGCAGCCGCACTTCGGGCAGCAGCAGTTCCAGCCGTTCGGGCAGCCGTTCGAGCAGCCGTTCGGGCAGCAGTTCGGGCAATCGCAGTTCGGGCAGCAGCAGCCGATGTGGCAGCCGTTCGGCGGCCAGCAGCAGCTCTTCGGCAACGAGCAGATGGTGTCGGAGATCCGCGACCGCATCACCGAGGGCGTGCGCGATCGCATCGTCGAGGGCATTCGCGAGCGGCTGGTGCAAGCGGTGCGCGAGCGCGTCGGCGAGTCGGTGCGCCAGCACCTCGTCGAGGCGGTGCGCAGCGCCATGTCGCAGAGCCCGATGGCGCGCGAGCTGCAGTCGGCGGGCATCGACGCCGAGCGCATCGCCGAGAACCTGCGCGAGCGCATCGGCGACAACCTGCGCGAGCGCGTGATCGAGACCCTGCGCGAGCGGCTCTCCGACGGCTTCCGCGAGCGTGTCGCCGAGGCGGTGCGCGAGAAGGCGGGCGAGGCGATCCGCATGGCGCTGACGCAGCAGCAGTCGGGCTACATGGGGCAGTCGTCGCCGTATCGCGCTTCGTAGTTCGCCAGCAACTCGGCTGCCGCCGGCGCACGTGGTCGCGCCGGCGGCAGCTTTTTTTTCAGCGAACGACGCCGAGGACGTAGCCGTGCGCGCCGCGCGCCATCAAGTGTACGGCGACCTCGCGCTCGAAGCGGCGCTCGCCCGGACGCGCCACGGCGAGCGCGATCACGCGGTAGCCGTCGCGCGCCGGCAGCGCCACGCACGCTGCGCCGTCGGCGGCGGCGCCGTGCAAAAAGCCGACGTCGCGCCCGTCTTCGCGCGCGCGATAGGCGGTGCTCGTTTCGCCGCCGAGGCCGGCGCGCACCCATAGATCGGTGAAGCACAAGCTGCCGCGCGTGACGGCGAAGTGGTCGATCGCCGTCGACTCGGAGAAGGCCTCGCGCGCGATCTGCTCGCGCCGGCGCCACAGCGTCTCCTCGAGGTAGCCCGCGGCGGCCGGCCGATAGTGTCCGGCGGCGACGGCGGCGGCGACTTCTTCCCGGCTGAACGCGGCCACGCGCTTGGCACCCCACAGGCGATCGCGCGCGGTCGCACGCACGAGCGGCGGCAGGTCGAGGATGGGCCGCCAGTGGCGCAGCTCGAAGTGATCGGCCGAGTAGCCGCCAAACTCCGGATACTGATCGAGGAGCGCGCGCCGCCGCCGGAGCCAGGCCGCGTTCTCGTAGCGATGCGGCAGAAGGCCGAGCGTCGCGATCGATCCGAGGATGCGCCACGACTGCAGGTAGCTCTGATCGCCCATCCAGTACGGGCTCTGCAAGGCGGCGAACTGGCCGAACGAGCCGCCGACGTCGAGCTGGTAGTGGACGACGTGGCCGTGGCCGGGCTCGCCGACGTAGCTGTCGAGCGTGTTGTTCTCGAGGACGTCGACGTCGTCGATCCAGGCGGCGAAGACGCCGAAGCCGCGCAGGTCGCGTCGATCTTCGTGCGGGTAAAGATCGTTGCCGTCCTTGGGGTCGCGCCCGAGATAGGAGAACGAGCCGAGGATGTGGCCGGCGACCCAGCGGCTGGCGACGGCGCGATAGCGGCCGGCGCCGTCGTGCGCGGCGTGGGCCAGGACGGCGTCGACGTCGCCCGCTTCGAGCGGCTCTTTTTGGCCCCAGCGATTGAGCATCTTGGCCTTGGGATCGACGATCAGATCGGCGCGCGTAAAGTCGACGATCTCGTCGGCGGGAACGCGCCAGCCCGAGCCCCACGCCAGGCGCGTGGCGACGGCGTCGGCGCCGGTGACGAGGCCCATGTGGCCTTTGGGATCGATCTTGAGCGCATAGCGGCGCTGTTTGGCGTCGAGGACGACGAAGCCGCCCGCCGAGCCGCCCGACAAGCCGCGGATGACCGTGTAGGGCGGCGCGGGCGGATCGTCGTCGACGGCGCCGCGGCCGATCACGTCGGCGCCGAGCGCGCGCAACGGCGCCGCGGGATGCTCCGGGTCGCGGCGCCGATCCTCGTACCACGTCGAGTCGGGCACTTCGTCGACAGCGTTGACGTTGACCGCTTCCTTGCCGTAGTCGACGGTGAAGACGCGCGCGGCCGAGCGGAAGACGGCGTTGTTGGCGCCGAGCCAGATGCGCGTAGACTCGAACGCTTCGCGCTCGGGCGGCATCGCCACCGGCGCGTCGTCGTGCTCGATCCACAAGATCTTTCGATCGGCGAAGCGCGGCGTCGGCGCGCAGCCGGCGAAGAGGACGATGGCGACGAGCGCGCGCCTCATGGGCCGTCTCCCGAGAGCGAGAAGTTGAAGCCTTCGCCGAAGCCGTAGCCGAGCTGCGCGCCGATACTGAACAGCGGGCTCGAGATGAAGCGCAGCGCGATGCCGACGTCGGGCTGCATGCGGCGCGCGCCGAAGTTCCGATAGTTTTCCCCGAAGACGCCGCCGTAGTCGACGAAGACCGCGCCGTGGATCCACATCCACACCGGCCAGCGGTACTCGGCGCTGAACCAGGCGGCGCTGTAGTCGCGAAAGTCCTGGAAGCGAAAGCCGCGCAGATCGTTGGGCCCACCGAGCGTCGGCAATTCGGAGAAGGGAATGTTGCCCACGTCGGGCCACGCGGCCGACGTCGCCGCTTGCAGCCACAAGACGTGCGTGCGCTGCCACAAGTCGATGGGCACGCCGACGAGCCCGTGCACGCGCCAGTAGGAGGCGAAGTCGCCGTCGATGCCGTGGGTGAAATCGAACCATCCGCGCACGAGCAGGCCCGTCGCGGTGAGCCCGAGCTGGTTGCGCAGATCGACCGCGAAGCCGGCGCCGCCGCGCACGAAGCTGGTGCCGTGCGTAAAGCCGGGGATGGCGGCGGTGTCGTAGACGAAGTCGATGCTGGGATCGCCGCCGAGGCGATCGCCGTTGCCGAAGCGCTTGAGCCCGCTCGTGAGCGTCGCGTAGAGGCCGAGCCACGGCTGCACGCGCACGCGCAAGGTCAGGCGCGACTCGAGGGCGTTCATGAGATAGCGCCCGTTGGCCGCGTCGGACCAGGTGTGGTTGCCGAGGCCGTTGTAGAGGAGATCGCCGCGGCGATCGAACATGACGTCGAAGATGACGCCGATGGGATCGTGCACGCGCGTCGGCTCGACGCTGAGCGCGGAGTAGACATAGTGCGCGCCGCCGACGGTGGCGGTGGCGCTCAAGTTGGTGTCGACACCGAGCGTGAGCCGATCGGTGTACTTGAGGCCGAACTCGGGCACGTAGATGGTCGAGTAGTAGAACGCCGGCCGCAGGCTGCGCGCGCCGTCGTCCCAGGTGAGCCACGAGGCGAGGCGGCCCATCGGGTGATGGCGATCCTCGAAGCGCACCGCCGAGCCGATGGGATAGCTCGCGATCCAGAAGAGGCCGCGAAAGGGGAACAGCAGCACTTCGGGCAACAGGCGCCAGCGCCGCGTGGATGGTGGATCGAGGCGGCCGTCGGCGCGCTCGCCCGCCGCGGTCGCGGGCGGCGGCGCGGCGGCCTGGTCGCACGCCTCGGCGCACTCGTCGTCGCTCGGATTGTCCGCGCTTTCGACGGCGACGGGCGCGACGGCGGGGGACACGCACGAGAACCACGCCGCCGCCAGAAGCACCCCGCCCACGTGTCACTCATAGGCGTTGCGCGCGCTGGTTCCAGGCATGCTGCGTGCTTCTCTCGATCATATGGTTCGATCCCTGCTGATTGCGTGTGCGCTCGTAGGACCCGGTTGTGCCGGCCGGCTGCAGGCGGCGGAGGCGCGTCACGACGCCAACGCGCTCGCGCTCGACGGTGCCGGCCAGCACGACGCGGCGTTGCGCGAGCGCGAGAAGGCCGAGCACGCGCGCGAGCGGCTGCAGTGGCAGGACGCCGCCGAGCGCAAATACGTTCCGCCGCTGACCGCGTTCTATCGCTGATAGGCGAACGCTTCGCCGGAGGCGGAGCGCGCGCGCCGCCCGGCGAGCTCGGCGAACATGACGTTGCAGGCGAAGGTGATGAGCCACGCGGCGAACAGCGGCAGCTCGACGGGCCGGCCGGGAAACGCCAGCGTCGCCAGCGCCAGCGACAGCGACAGATCGCGCGCGTTGACCGCGAGCGCGAAGCTGCGCCGCACGCTCGGGCGCGCGCCGCCGCAGACGTAGCCGAGCGCGAGCGAAAACGCGGAGAAGACGAGCACGCCGATCCAGCCGATCTCGCCGATGATGCGCAAGCCGGCGAGCTTGCCGGTGGCGACGATGAGCGCCACCAGCGCGACGAAGAGCACGGTGCGCGCGAGATCGAGCGGCCGCCCGAGCCGCGCCGCCCAGCGCGGACGGCGCCGTCGCAGCGCGCGGCCCGCCAGATACGGCAGAAGCTGGATGCCGAGGAGCGCGGCGATGATGCGCAGATCGTGCAGGCGGACGCGATGCACGTCGATGAGCAGCGCCAGCGTCGTCGGCGCGGTGAACGCCGTCAGCTTGGCCAGCCACAGGGCGATCTCGACCGACAGGGTCAGCTCGCCGTGCGCGCGTCGCGCCAGGCTCGGCAGGATGCGGCTGCCCGGCGCCGCGGCGAGGATGAGGAGGCCGGTGGCCACGTAGCCGTGCGCGCCAAGCAGGCGCAGGATCGACCACGCGGCCGCCGGCAGCACGAAGAGATCGATCGCGAGCGCGCGCAGAAGGAGGCGCCGATCGCGCCGGCGCGCCTGCGGCTCGGCCTTGGGCGCGGCGCCGACGAGGATGCCGATGGAGAACATCATCGTCGCCAGGTAGACGGCGGCGCCGGCGCGAACCAGCACATCGCCGCTCACGGCAGCAGGCTCCAGGCCGGCTCCGCCTCGTCGAGCGCGGCCGCCGGCGCGCGCGCGTGTGCCCGCACGAAGCCGCCGAGCTCGGCGAGCGCGCGGCGCGCCTCGGGCATCGACACGAACATCTGGAACACGTGCCACAGCTCGTCCCACTCGACGAGCGTGACCTCGACGGCGGCCCCGCGCGCGGCAGCGGTGAAGCGGCGCGCGTCGTCGAGCAAGAGCTCGTGCGTGCCGACGTGGATGAGGAGCGGCGGCAGCCCGCGCAGGTCGGCGAACAGCGGCGACGCCAGCGGCGTGCGCGGATCGACGCCGTCGCCCAGATAGAAGCGCGCGAAGCGGTGACAGAGCTCGGGCGCGAGCAGCACCTCCTCGGAAGCGCGCGTGCACATGGTGGCGCCGCTCAGCGACAGATCGGTCACCGGCGACAGCAGCGCCGCGGCGGCGGGCAACGGATCGCCGGCGTCGCGCAGCACGATCAGCGTCGAGAGCGCCAGCGCGCCGCCCGCCGAGTCGCCGGCGATGACGATGTCCGCCGGCGCCACGCCGCGCGCGAGCAGGCCCCGATAGCCGGCGACGCAATCGTCGAGCGCCGCGGGAAATCGATGCTCGGGCGCCAGCCGATAGTCGGGCACGAGCGCGCGCGCGCCGGCGCAAGCGGCGAAGTAGCCGACCATGCGCCGATAGAGCGGCGGTCCGCCGAGGACGAAGCCGCCGCCGTGCAGGTAATAGAGGATCGTGGCGCCGGCATCGGCGGGCACCAGCCACTCGCAGGGAACGCCGCCGACCCGCGCCGCCAGGGCGCGCACGCCGAGCGGCGCCGGCATGGTGACGAGGCGGCGGCGCATGTCGGCGTAGCTGCCGCGCAAGAAGACCGGGCGCACCAGCGCGCGCAGCATCCAGCGTTCGACGCGGGCCCACGCGCTCAGCATGACGATCGAAGGTGCGGCGGCGCGCGCCCGGATCGTGAACGAAGTTGTGCCGCTGGATCGCGCCCGGCAAACGCCCTACAAACAATGTATGACTCCGACCCGCAGACAATTCGTCGCTACCGGCGCCGCGCTCCTCGTCGGCGCGAGCGCGCGCGCCGCCGACAAGAAGGACGACGACGACGAGGTCTCGCCGACGGAAGACCTGATGCGCGAGCACGGCATCCTCAGGCGCGTGCTCCTCATCTATGGTGAAGCGTTGCGCCGCTTCGACGCGCAGCGCGAGCTGCCGGCGGAGACGCTGGCGCACGCGGCGACGATCGTGCGCGAGTTCATCGAGGACTATCACGAGAAGGACGAAGAGGAGTTCATCTTCCCGCGCTTCGAAAAGGCGCATCGCCTGAGCGAGCTGGTGGCCACGCTACGCGCGCAGCATCAAGCGGGGCGCAAGCTCACCGCCGACGTGTTGCGGCTGGCGACGGCTGCCGGACTCAAGAGCGAGGCCACGCGCAAGCCGCTCGGCGAGTCGCTGCGCAAGTTCATCCGCATGTACGAGCCGCACGCCGCGCGCGAGGACACGGTCCTGTTTCCGGCGTTCCGCGCGCTCGTGGGCGAGCGCGAGCTCAAGCGTCTGCAGGACGTGTTCGAGGACAAAGAGAAGGCGCTGCCGCACGGCGGCTTCGAGAAGATGGTCGACGAAGTGGCGCGCCTCGAGCAAACGCTCGGAATCGGCGATCTGGCGACGTTTACGCCGACGTAGCGCACGCACGCTTCTGCACGCGCGGCGCAAACGCGCCGCACCTCCGGGTCACATCCTGTGCATGACCACCCCATGCCGAGGAGGATCCGATGACCCGATGGTTGCTTTCGTTGTTGATGGCGAGCGCGCTCGCCGGCGCGGTCGCGCGCGCCGATTCCGACACGTGCGATCACAAGCCGCACGCGCCGCCGCCCGAGGCATTCAGCGCATGCAGGGATCTGAGCGAGGGCGCCACCTGCACGGCGCACATCCACGATCACGACGTCGCCGGCACGTGCACGCTCGGCCACGAGACGCAGCTCTTCTGCCGCCCCAGCGGCCCGCCGCCGCCGCCGCCGCAACCGTAGCGCACAAACGCGCACGGAAGCGAACCCGGGCCGTCGCGTTCTACGAGTGAAGGAGACGACACATGGCCCGCAAACAAAACCTGCAATGCTTCGTCGAGCGTGCGCTCGCCTTCGCGCACGCGGCGCTCGACAATCCCACCGATGATCGTGTGACGCTCGCGCGTGTCAGCGCCGACGAAGCCCTCGAGCGCGTGCGCAAGATGGAGTTCACGCTCGGCGAGGCGCGCCAGATTGTCCTGCTCGTCGCGCAGCTGCGCGCCGTCCTCGCCGTGGTGGCGCGACGAACCGGCCCATCGACAACCCCGCTACGCGCCGCCAGCTGATCCGCTCTTCGTTTCCAGTGAATCTCACAGCCATGCACACCGTCCGTCACCCTCAGTGCATGGCCGCGAGGATGAGCGTGACCGTGGTGCCGACGCCGACGCGGCTATCGACGACGATGCGCCCGCCGTGCGCGTCGATGATGCGCTTGCACAACGCCAGCCCGAGCCCGGCGCCGCCGGTCTTGCGCGTGCGCGTGCGATCGGTGCGGAAGAACGGCTCGAACAGGTGCGGCAGGTCGGCGGCGTCGATGCCGATGCCGCGATCGCGCACGACGAACTCGACGTCGTCGTCGCGGCGGCGCACCGCGAGCGTGATCGGCTGCGCGGGGTCCGAATATTTGGCGGCGTTGTTGCAAAGGTTGTCGAGCACGCGCCTGAGCATCGCGCCGTCGCCGCTGAGCGCGATCGCCTCGCCCGCGTGCTCGACGGCGAGCGTGTGCTCCGGATGCGCGCCGCGAAAGGCGGCGGCCGCGCGCTCGGCGAGCGCGACGGCGTCGAGCGGCTCATAGCGCAGCGCCGCGGCCGGCACCTCGGGATCGCTGGCGAGATCGAGCCGCGCGATGGTGAGCAGCGAATCGACGAGCCGATCGAGATCGTCCCAGTCTTTGGTGATCTCGCCGAGCGACTCGCGCGCGGCCTCGAGGTCGCCCTCGGCGGCGATGTCGAGCGCGACGCGAATGCGCGCCAGCGGCGTGCGCAGCTCGTGCGAGACATTGCCGAGGAACTCGCGCTGCGTGCGCAGGAGCGTGTTCACGCGCTCGGCCATCTCGTCGAACGTGCGCGCGACGGCGCCGATCTCGTCGTTGCGTCGAAGGTTCGCGCGCGCCGTGAGATCGCCGGCGCCGAACGCTTCGGCGGCGGCGGCGAGACGGCCGAGCGGGCGCACCAG
The DNA here is from genome assembly GCA_036494045.1 of Polyangia bacterium. Classification (GTDB taxonomy): domain Bacteria; phylum Myxococcota_A; class Polyangia; order Palsa-1104; family Palsa-1104; genus JAQBQH01. The sequence goes on from DASXOU010000528.1 coordinate 13,095, forward strand.
GCTGCGCGCGAAGCCGAAGGCGATGAGCGCCACCGCGACGAGCGCCGCGGCGATGCCGAGCGGCTCGCGCATCGCGGGATCGACGAGCGGCGGCCCATGATCGTGCGGCCCTCCCGGCGGCCCGTGCGCACCCGGCGGCGGCGGCCCGTGCTCGCCCGGTGGCGGCGGCGGCCCGTGCTCGCCCGGCGGCGGCGGTCCAGGCTCGCCCGGCGGCGGCGGCCCGTGCCGCCCGCGCGCCAACCCATAGCCGGCGAACACGCCGTCACGAACGATCGCCACCGCCGTCGTCGCCCCCGGCCCGCGCGCCTGCAGCTGCAACACGCCCTCGACGGGCAGCCGCGCCAGCTCCTCGACTGTCAGCGGCGGCAGCGCCGGCTCCGTCGCCGCCACGCGCGTCCCATCCGCGCGATAGAACGCCAGCTCGACGATGCGCTCGTCGCTCATCTGCGTCATCGCGCGCGTGAGCGGCTCGGGCGCGTCGATCATCTCGCCGAACGCCAGCACCAACCCGCGCATGCGCGCCGGCCCCTCTACGAACGGCGCGCGCTCGAGCACGCGATGCACCACGACGATGGCGACCGCCGCCACCGCGAGCTGCAGCACCGCCACGAGATACAAGCTCAACGACAACCGCGAACGGCTTGCAAACGCCATGCTCTCCTCACTGTGCACCAGTCCGCCGGCGCCGCCATGTGCAGAAGTGTGCAGCCGTGAACCGTGCCTCCGCGCGCGCCGACCAACTCAGGCAAACACAACGCGGAGGCTCTCATGAAGATGCTGACTCTGGCTTCACTCATCGTCGTCGGATGCTCGTCGAGCGGTAGCAGCACCGGCTCGTCGACGAACCACTGACGAGCGCGCTCGACGAAGGCAC
>DASXOU010000529.1:0-4533 GCA_036494045.1 Polyangia bacterium
AAGGCAGCTCTTCGCTAGTCGAACATCAGCTCATCCACGTAGCACCAGCGCCATGTTTCGCCCGGCTCGAAGGACTGGATGATCGGATGCTTGGTGTGGTGGAAGTGCTTGGTGGCGTGCTTGTTCTTCGAGCTGTCGCAGCAGCCGACGTGACCGCACGACAGGCACTCGCGGAGGTGGACCCACTCGTCGCCCATCTTCAGGCACTCGACGCAGCCGTCGCCGCTCGGCTGCACATCCTTGATTTCTCTCGTGTGTACGCAGCCCATGGTAGCTCCTTGGTTGACGTCGCGTATCATAAGCATGCCGACTCCGCGACGCTCGATTCGTTTTTCGGTGCCGCCGCTGTGGCTCATCGGCGTGTGCCTGTTCCTGCCGACGGTGCGCGCCTGCGAGAAGCTGGAGTCGCCGGCGCAGTTTCTCGTGGGCGACAAAGGCTGGTTCGTGGCGCTGCTCGCGCCCTATGTCGTGGCGCAGCTCGTGGCCATCCTCGCGATCGTGGCGCTGGCGCGCGGGTTCGTCTCGCGACGCATCAACATCGCGACGACGCTGTTGGTGCTGGCGGCGGGCGCTTCGCCGGTTGCGCTCACGCTCGTCTGCTTCGACGGAACTCCGCGGCTGATCGAGCTGATTTGGAGCGGGCTCGCCGGCGTCGCGTTCCTCGCCGGCGCTGCCGTGATGCTGCGCGCGCGCAAGCTCGAGCCGTGGGCCCGACTGCAACGAATGCACGCGGCCTACACGATCTTCACGCTGCCGCTGGCGGCGCTGCTGGCGCGGATCGCCGTCGAGGACGGTCTGCACAAGATCGGCTTCGGCGCGCCGCTGTTCCTCGCCGCCGTGGCCGCGCTCGCCATCGTGCACGCGCGCGCGCTATCCTGCCGGGCGTGACCATCTTCGACCGCGCGGCCGCCGACTACGAGGCGGTGCGACCGAGCTATCCGGCGGCGCTCGTCGACGACGTGATCGCGCTCGGCGGCGTCGCGCCGGGCGCGCGCGTCGTCGAGGTCGGCAGCGGCACCGGCCAGGCAACGCGCCTGTTCGCCGCGCGCGGGCTCGCCGTCACCGCCGTCGAAGCGGGCACGGCGATGGCGGCGGCGACGCGCGCCGCGGTGCCGGGCGCGATCGTGGTGCAGGCGCGCTTCGAGGATCTGACGCTGCCGCGCGCGTTCGCGCTCGTCTACTCGGCGACGGCGTGGCATTGGCTCGATCCGGCGGTCGCGTACGCGCGCGCGCACGACGCGCTCGTCCCCGGCGGCGCGCTCGCGCTCTTCTGGAACGTGCACGTGCGCGGCGACGACGACGTCGGCTTCTTCGACGCCACGCAGGATCTGTACGAAGCCGCCGGCATGGCGCGCTTGCGCCTCGCCCCCGAGCGGCACGACGGCGAGGACCGAGCGCCGGCGATCGTCGCCTCGCGACACTTCGGCGACGTCGTGCGCCGGCGCTATCCCTGGCGCGCGGAATACGACGCGCGCACCTACGCGCGGCTCATCGGAACCTACTCCGATCATCTCGCGCTGCCCGACGACGTGCGCGCCCGCCTGCTCGACGGCATCGCCGCGCTCATCGACACGCGCTTCGGCGGCCGGATCGCCAAGCACTACCTCGCCGATCTCTACGTCGCCCGCGTGATATAACGCCCGCGTGATTCGCCTCGAGTCGGTGCAGAAGAGCTACGGCGCGCAGCCGGTGCTGCGCGACGTGTCGCTCACCGTCGAGCCGCGCGAGCTGCTCGCGCTCGTCGGCCGCTCGGGCTCGGGCAAGTCGACGCTGCTGCACGTGATCGGCGGCCTCGATCGCCGCTACAGCGGCAAGGCGAGCGTGCTCGGCCACGATCTGCACGCGCTCGACGATCACGGGCTGGCGCGCTTTCGCAACCGCGAGGTCGGCTTCGTCTTCCAGGCGTTCAACCTGCTCGACCACGTGACCGCGCGCGAGAACGTCAAGCTCCCGGCCTACTTCACCGACGGCGACACCAGCGGCGCCGACGCGCGCGCCGTCGAGGCGTTGGCGCGCGTCGGCATCGCCGACAAGGCCGAGTCGCGGCCGAGCGCGCTCTCGGGCGGCCAGAAGCAGCGCGTGGCGATCGCGCGCGCTCTCTATCACGCGCCCAAGCTGCTCTTGTGCGACGAGCCGACCGGCAACCTCGACTCCGAGACCGGCGCGCAGATCATCGAGCTGTTCCGCGCGCTCAACCACGACGGCCTGACGCTGGTGATCGTCACGCACGAAGAGCGCGTCTCGTCGGTGGCGTCGCGCGTCTTGCGCCTCGAAGACGGCAGGCTCGTGGCATGACCTCGCGCGCGCTGTTCGCGCTGGTGCGGCAGAATCTCGCGCGCTCGCGGCGATCGTTCGCGCTGTCGGTGTTCGGCATCTCCGTTGGCATCGCGTCGCTCACGTTCTTCCTGGCGCTGTCGGCGGGCGTGCGCCACGTCGTCCTCGGGCGCGTGTTTCCCGTCGGGCAGATCGAAGCGGTGCCGTCGAAGTCGTCGCTCGAGGGGCCGATCGGGATCTTCTCGTCGCTGTCGGGGCCGAAGCCGCTCACCGAAGCGGCCGCGCAGAAGCTGGCGTCGCGGCCCGAGGTGCGCGCCGCCTATCGCCGCGCCAAGCTCGCGTTCCCCGCGCGCGCCTGGGGCGGTGCCGAGATCCTGGGCAAGAACTTCTACACCGAGCTGGTCGCCGAAGGCGTCGATCCGCGCGCCATGGCCGGCGACGATCTCGGACCCGAGCCGTTCGCCGACAACCTCGGCTCGCACGCGCAATGCAACGCCGACGCCGATTGCAAGGTCGCCGGCGAATATTGCCCGTGGGACACGCATGCCTGCGAGCCGCCGGTGCCGGCGGTGATCTCGCCGTTCATCGTCGAGCTGTACAACGGAACCATCGCGGCGCAGACCGGCCTGCCCAAGATCGGAAAGTTCCTCGCCGGCCGCTTGCGCGGGATCGTCTTCAACATCGAGCTCGGCCGCTCGTTCATCGGCGCGTCGAAGTCGGGCGTCGAGCCGCATCAGCGGAAAGTCATGTTGATCGGCATCTCGCCGCACGCCGCCCAGCTGGCGCTGACCTTGCCGCTCGGCAACGTGCAAGGGTGGAATGGACAATACGCGCCGGGCGCGCCGCCCTTGTCGTCGCTGGTGCTGGAAGCCAAGGACGGCGCCGACGTCACGCGCCTGACCGCGGCCATCCGCGCCGCCGGCTACGACGTCGCCGATTCCGGCGCCGAGCGCGCGGGCCTGGCGATCACGCTGGTGACTTTGCTCTTCGCGATGGTGTCGTTCGCGATGGTTTCGATTGCCGCCATCAACATCGCGCACTCGTTTTTCCGCACCGTCGCCGAGCGGCGGCGCGAGCTCGGCGTCATGCGCTCGGTCGGCGCCTCGGCGCGCGACGTGCGCGCGCTCGTGCTCGCCGAGGCGGCCTGCATCGGCCTCGTCGGCGGCGCGCTCGGCATCGTCGTCGCGCGCCTCTTGGCGCTGGCGATCGACGCCGCCTCGATGCGCTGGGTCCCCGATTTTCCGTTCAAACCCGACACCTACTTCGCCTTCGGTTGGACGCTGCTTGCCGGCGCGCTAGGATGCTCCATCTTGGCCTGCATGCTGGGCGCGTTCCTTCCGGCGCGCGCCGCGGCACGGCTCGAGCCGACAGAAGCGTTGACCTCGTAGCAGCTGACCTCGTAAAGGAGACGCCATGAAAAAGATCCACTTCGAGACGGACAAGGGAGAAATCGTAGCCGAGCTGTTCGACGACGACGCGCCGGAGACCGTCGCCAACTTCGCGGGGCTGGCCACCGGCGAAAAAGAGTGGACCGATCCGAAGACGAACCAGAAGCAGAAGGGCGTGCCCTATTTCAACGGGCTGCGCTTCCATCGCGTGGTGTCGAACTTCGTCATCCAGGGCGGCGATCCGTTCACCCGCTACGACGACATGAAGGCGCGCTGGGGCACCGGCGGCCCGGGCTTCAAGATCAAGGACGAGCTCGCGGGCAAAAAGCAGGTGCACAAGCGCGGCTCGCTCTCGATGGCGCACGCCGGAGCGGGCACGGGCGGCTCGCAGTTCTTCATCTGCCACTCGCCGCAGCCGCACCTCGACAAGAAGCACACCGTGTTCGGCCAGGTCATCCAGGGCGACGAGGTCATCGACAAGATCCAGGCCGGCGACAAGATGATCAAGGTGTGGATCGAGTAGCGCCGCCGACCACGTCCGCCAGCACCTCTTCCGCGTAGCGTTGCGCGTCGGCGTCCGTGAGACCGCCGACGATGACGACGATCGTCCCCTTCTGCGCGACGCTCATTCCCTTCCTGAGAAGACACGGATTGGTCTCGACCACGCTCGCGAAGCGCAGCGCGCGCTTTTCGTTGCTCCACGCCGTCACCCAACGGAACATGTGGCGCGACGGAGGCACGACCTTCGAAGCGGTGTACTCGTCGGCTTCCCAATCGCTCGCCAGCGCCATCGCATCGTCGGGGGGCAAGCAGAACGACAAGATGTCGCGGATCAGATACTCGCCTCGCGAGCTCGAAGCGAACGCGACGA
>DASXOU010000530.1:0-13539 GCA_036494045.1 Polyangia bacterium
GATTGTATACCCGATTACCACCAGGTGTTTCCGTAACTCCCGCTACCATTCCGTCGTTCGGGCCGTCGACGGCCCGCGCCGGGGCCACCGCGTTGTCTCCGCGTCCACGTCGGACAATCGACGCCGTCGTCGAGAGTTGAACCTTTGCGCGGCGCATCCCCGCGTTCTGCCGACGGCATCGCGATTGCTTTCTCGCGACCGCATGAAGCTCGTGACGCCGCTGGCGCTGTGCCTTTGCCTCGGCCGGGTCGCCGCCGCCCAGACGGCCACGCCGCTCGTCGAGCTGCGCCTCGACCCCGTCAAACAGACGACCCACACCTATCGCCTCGCCTCGATCTCGCTCGCCGTCACCGGCGCCGCGCTGATCCTGACCGGCGGCCTGCTCGCAGGCCTGCACAATGGGTCCGACGGCAAGCTCGACACCGGCATCGCCCTCACCGGTGTCGGCGGCGCAGCGCTCTTCACGAGCCTGTGGGTCGGCCTGAACACCGCCGGCCGCGACGCCGGCCTGCGCGAGCTCGGCGCCATCGAAGGCTCGGCTCCCGCCGATCGCCTGGCACTGCTCGACGTCGCCGAGCGTCGCGCGCGCCATTCCGAGCTCGTCGGTCTCGGCCTGTTCGTCAGCGGCCTGGTGCTCTTCGGCGGCGGCACCGCGACGGCGATCGTCGGCCTCGGCAATCCGCTCGAGTCCAACAGCTCGGGCAACACCGGCCTGTTCGGCGTCGGAGTCGCCCTGAGCGTCTCCGGCGACGCCTTGTGGGCGACGGGCGCGGGCCTCTTGACGTACCACGCAGGAAAGCGGAGCGCGCTCGGCGAGGGGCGCCGCACGATCAGCGTGTTGCCGACGGGAGTTGCCGGGACCTTCTAGACCGCGGCGCTGCTATAACTCGGGGCATGAAAACCGTGACCGGAAGCTCCCTCCTGCCGTGCACGCCCGACACGTTCTGGAAGGTGTTTCTCGACGAGAAGTTCACGCGCGAGCTCGTCCTCGAGGTGCTCGGTTATCGCCAGCTGACCGTGCTCGAGCTGACCGACTCGTCGCGGAAGCTCCACGTCGTGCCCAAGATCAATCTGCCCGGACCGCTGCAAAAGCTCGTCGGCGACAGCTTCGCCTACGAGGAGCACGGCACGCTCGACCGCGCCAAGAACGAGTGGACCTGGCGCATGGTGCCGAAAAAGGAGCTCGTCCTCACGCGCGGCCGCGTGCGCCTCGAAGCCGTCGGCGACGGGCAGTGCCGGCGCAACGACGAGGTGATCATCGAGGGCAAGATCTTCGGCCTCGGCGGCGTGATCGAGTCGACGGCGGAAAAAGAGACGCGCGCGTCGTGGGAAAAAGAGCGCGCGCTCCTCGAGCGTTGGCTGGCGCAACCGCGCGGCTGACGCGTCAGGGGTGCAAGACGCAGCCGCCGATCACCTCGCCGCTCCATTTGGCGCGCATGGCCGTCTTGAAGTCGCTCAGCGGATAGGCGTGCGAGACGTGCGGCCGGATCTGCCCGCGCTCGGCCCAGCGCAGCACCGTCTCGAGGCGCGCCGCGCGAATCGAAGGATCCTGCACCGTCGAGATCACCGTCGGACAGCCGAGCACGTCGAGGCCCTTCATCATCATGAGGTTGGTCGGCAGCATGTTGGCGTTGGGCGCGCCCCGTTGCCCCCTGCCCTTCGCCACGAACGGCGTCGCCGCCCAGCCGACGATGAGGTAACGCGCGCCGAACGCGACCGCGCGCAGGCTCTCGAGCGAGATGTCGCCGCCGACGCCGTCGTAGACCACGTCGACGCCACGGCCCCGGGTCAGCGCCTTGACCTCGTCGCGAAAGCTGCGCACGCCGCCGCCCACGCCCTTGCAGTTGATGACGTGGTCGGCGCCCTCGGCCTTGACGACGGCGAGCTTGTCGTCGGCGCGGCCGGTCGCGATCACCGTCGCGCCGAGGAGCTTGGCCACGTGCACGGCGGCGAGGCCGGTCGCGCCCGACGCGCCGTTGACGAGCACCGTCTCGCCCGCGGCCAGGCGCCCGCGCGCGATCAGGCAGTGGTAGGCCGTCTCGTAGTTGCCGAGGAGGTTGCACGCTTGATCGAACGACAGCGCGCCGGGAATGCGGCGCACGGCGTCGACCGGCGCGACCGCGTACGAGGCGAAGCCGCCATACGCGCGATAGGCGCCGAGCGATCGCGGGCCGGCGACGAAGCCGTCGATCAAGACCGCGTCACCGACGGCGAGCGCCGCGGCGTCGACGCCGGCGCCGGTCCACGCGACCACGCCCGCGTACTCGAGGCCCGGGCAATAGGGCGGCTCGGGCATGTGCTGGTACTGGCCGCTGGTCATGAGGAGGTCGACCCAGCCGACGGCCGCGCTCTTGACGGCGACGATCACGTCGCGTGCGCCGAGCGTGGTCGGATCGGGCGCCGCCATCGGCTGCAGCGCCGCGTAGCGCTCGACGGCATCGAGCGGATTTTCGCCGAACTGCGAAACGACGACTCGTTGGCCTGGGCTCATCATGGCGGCGGCGGCGAGCGTAGCAGTACAATCGCGCATGGGCGAAAAGCGTTCATCGCCGCGAAACGAGGATGTGCTGGAAGCGCTCGCGTCTGCGCTCGAGGCGGGGCTCACCGCCGCCGAGGCGCTGGCGGTCATCGCGCGCGCCGGGCCGATCTCCGCGCGGTTGGCGCGGACGATCGAGGAGTCGCTGCCGCGCGGCAGCGTGGCCGGCGCGCTGCACGCGACGCACCTGCTCGGCCGCGACGGCAAGGCGGTCATCGCCGTCGGCGAGGAGGTGGCGCGCCTGGCACCGGCGCTGCGCTGGGCCGTCGATCGCGAGCGCATTGCCCGGCAGCGGCGGCGCGCGATCGTCGCCGCCATCATCGGTCCGCTCACCTTCGCGGCGCTGACCATGCTGACGGGGCCGCTGCCGGCCGTGGTCATGGGCACCGGCTCGTTCGCGCGCGCCATCGGCGAGGTGCTGCTCCTCGTCGCCGCCGCCGCGGGCGCGCTCTTCGGCCTGCCGCGGCTCTTCGAGCATCCGACGCTGGGGGCGCGCATCCGCGCCGTCGGCATGGGCCTACCGCTCGTCGGTGCGCTGTTTCGCCAAGAGGCCGAGGATCGCGCGGCGGCGGTGATCGCGGCGTTCGCCGATCCGGCGGATCTGGCGCTGGCGGCGCGCATCGCCCGGCTCGTCGTTCCGCCGCCCTACGCGCAGGCGCTCGCGAGCGCGGCCGCGGATCCGTTCGCCAGCGTCATCGCGTTTTCCGAGTCGTTCGGCCTGGCGTTGGCGGTCGGCGGGCGCGCCGGCGATCTGCCCGCACGCATCGGCGCGTTTCACCAATCGGCGGCGCGCGCGTTGACGCAGAGGTTGCGCGGCGTCGCCCGCACGCTGGCGTTCGCCGTCGTCCTGGTGGTCGTCGCGCAGAGTGTCACAAAGTTGCTCTCGACGTCGATCCCCGGGCTCGGCGGCGATCTCGGATCGTCGTCGGAGATGCGCGACCTCGAAAAAGAGCTCAACTCGATCGAACGCTAAAGCGTCTTCAAGTATTCGATGACCGCGCGCGCCCCGTCGGCGCCGAGATCGGACAGGAACGGGTGGCCGCCGACGTGAAATCCGGGCGCGCTGCCGTCGAGTAGATAATCGCCGTCGCCGAGCCGGGCCGTGGGCGCGCTCGTCGCCACGCCCACGCGCGCCAGATCGAGCGGCGCGGCCGCGTGGACGACGACGCGCGTGGGCCGCGACGCCGGCGGCGTGGCCAGCGTCGCCAGCGACGGCCACTGCCCAGCGTGGCCGTAGGGCGCACGCGCCCAGATGCTGGTGAGCACCGGCGGCACGTAGCCGGCGGTCCGGCGCGTGCGAACCAGGTGCGCGCCGCCGTCGAGCTTGGGATCGTTGGCGGCGGCGACGAACGCGTCGGTCACCGCCGCCGCGCGCGCCGGATCGGTCTCGACCTCGTCGAGCGGCACGATCTTCTCGACGTAGCTCTTGACCCGGCCGTCGTCCTCGTAGGTGCCGTGACAGCGCGCGCACACGCGCTCGAAGCTGGCCTTGCCGCGCCTGGCGAGCGCCGCGTCGACGGGCGCGGGGAAGCGCAGCGCCGCGGCAGATGGCGCAAAAATGCGTTCAGGCTGGGGCCTTGCCACGGATGGCGCCACATCCACGCGACGCGCGCGCCGTTGGCCAGATCGGCGTCGACGAGGAGCGCGTCGAGCGAGCCTTCGGCGGCGCCGTCCCAGCTCAGCGTCCGCCGCCACCCTAAGCCTATGACGTCCGGGATCTGGGCCCAGCCGATCTCCTGCGGCAGCGGAATGTCGCGGCCGAGCTGCGCGCCGAACGCGACCGCGAACGACTCGATCGTCGCCACCCGACCCGGCAGCCCCGCGCGCACGCGCGACAACAACGGCGCGCGCGCCGGCACGCGATCGCGCAGCGCGCGCACCGTCGCGTCGACGAGCGCCTCGCGATAGGCGCCGGGCCACTGGATGCCGCGCGCGCGCGCCGCCTCGGTCGAGCGCGGCGCCAGGTGCACGGCATCGAAGTCCGGGCGCTCGGCGATGCGCAGGAGCGCGTCGTCGTAGGCGTGAATGCGGAGGCGCTTGTTGCCGATGCCCCACACCAGGCGCTCGCCGCCCGGCCAGCGCACGATCTCGGCGTGGCACAAGGCGCAGTTGGTCACGACAAAGGGCACGCCCGTGTTCGGATCGGTCGTGAGGTGCATTCCGATCGGCAAGTGCTCGCGCGCGTCGCGGTCGTCGCCGCCGTCGCTGCCGGCGGGGCGCGGCAGCAAGCCGAAGCGCTCGCCGAACGCTGCCGTGTTCGCGCCGAGCTCGTCGGGATAGGCGGCGAGAAGCGCGAGGAAGATCGGATAGGGAATCCCGGTGCGATAGGGATCGCCGACGCCGGTGCGCGTGAAGATCGCCTCGCCCGCCGCTTCGGAGACGTGCTCGATCGCGTACTCGGCCGGATCGGACATGAGCGCCGTCGGTGGTGACGGCGCGCTCGTCGTCGCGACGCTCGCCGGTACCCGCGCCGGCGCCGCGCACGCAACGAGCACGATCGGGAGCGCATGGACGAGGCGAGGCATGGTGTCGACTTGCAGTTTACAACGGGGAGCCGAGACCCCTACCGCCGTCGCCGAAGCGGCCGGGATCGCTCGATCCGGCCGTTGGCGTCGTTGTTGCGATCCCCCGCCCCATGGCTTCTTTGCGAGCGATCCTGCCCGCGCTGCTCCTGGCGGCCGCCGGTTGCGGCACGCGCGCGAGCGACACGCCGACGACTCCACCCGGCAGCGGCGGCAATGAAGGCGCCGACGACGGCGGCGCCCCGAACGGTGGCGCTCCCACGGGCGACGACGGCGCTGTGCCCGCCGATGGCGGCGCAACCGACCTCGGCGGCACCGTCAGCGGAACCGAATACGCGCCCTACTTCTACACCTGGGGCTGGGGCTCGACGTCGTACGCCTTCTCCACCCTCGTCGAGATGAAGCAGAAGGGCGGCCCGGCTGCCGTCACCATCGCCTTCGTGCTCTCGGGCGGCGGCTGCAAGGTCACGACCGACATCCAGGACAACCTCGCCGACGTCAAAGCCTACGTCGCGGCCGGCGGCCACGTGAAGGCGAGCTTCGGCGGCGCCGACGGCACCTATCTCGAGAACGCCTGCGCCGACGCACCGTCGCTGGCGGCGGCGATCTCCGCGTTCGTCGACGCCACCGGCATCACCGATCTCGACTTCGACATCGAGCAAGGCTCGACCTCGAGCAACGCCACCATCAACGCCATGCGCGCCAGCGCGCTCGCCACGGTGCAGGAGCAAAAGGGTATTCGCGTCGCCTTCACGCTGCCGGTCAATCCCGACGGCCTCGACAGCCTCGGTCTCGCCGTCGTCACCGCCGCCGTCAAAGCGGGCGTCACGATCTCCTTCGTCAACATCATGACGATGGACTACGGCGACGGAACCAACCTCGGCTCGATTCCGCTGCAGTCGATCGACGCGACCAAAAAGCAGCTCGAGTCGGCCATCAGCGGCCTCGACGACGACGCCGCCTATCGGATGGTCGGCGTGACGCCGATGATCGGCGACAACGACGACAGCGAGGTCTTCTCCGTCGCCAACGCGCAGGCCCTGATCTCCTACGCCAAGCAGAAGCACCTCGGCCTGGTGTCGTTCTGGGCGATCCAGCGCGACGAGAAATGCCCGTCGGCGACCGACCTCGACGTGTGCAACGGCGTCAGCGCCAGCACCTTCCAGTTCGATCAGATCTTCGCCGCCGTCAACAACTGAAGACTGTGACGGTCGGCTCTTGCCCGGCGCGCGTGCCGCTCCTATCAAGGACGCATGCAGATTCTTTCGCTGTTTGCCGTCGCTGTGCTCGCCGTCTTCGTCTACCGAATCGTCGTCTCCCGTCGCGCGACCGGACCGTTCGGCTCGCGATCCCGGTTCACGACGCGCGAGACGAACTGATCGGCGACCGCGGCTGCCGACGACGCCACCCCATGCCGAGGAGCGCGAGCAGCAAGAGCGCCCCCTCGGCCCACGCGCCGTCGCGCCCGCTCGCGTCCGCAGTGGCACCGATCGCGCAATTGCATCCCTTCGGCATCGTCGACGGCGGCACTCCGTCGCCGCCGGTGCCGGTCCCCATGTCATCGGACGAGCCCGCGTCGCCTGCGGTCGCGGGTCCTGCCAGATCTGGCGGCGTGCCGAGATCCGGCGGCGCTGCCGTCGTGGTCAAGAGCAGCGCCGCGGTGTGCGTCTGAACCGCGCTGCCGGCGCCGGCATCGGCGCGCACGACGATCTGCAGCCCGGTCGGCGGTGCCGCGCTCGTCACCGTCACCGTCAGCGCCGCGGTCGCGCCCGAGGTGATCGTCGTCGGGCTGACCGTGGCCGTCACGCCCGCCGGCGCCGTCACCGACAGCGTCAGCATCTGCGGCGAGCCCACCGAGGTCGCGCTCTTGACCGTGAACGTGGTCGTCGCGCTCAGCGCAACCGTCGCGACGTTGGGCGACATGGCGACGTTGAAGTCGTTCGCATCCGAGCTGAAGGCGGTGCACCCTTGCGTCCGTTCGTCCCAGATGTTCTGCACGGTGAACGTTCCGAGGCCGGTCGACACGGTCGCGCTCGAGTTTCCGCCCTCGCACAGATCGGCCATCTCGTCGCCCATCGAGTCATTCCACGCCTGCGGATAATCCGGCATGCTCCCCGCCGTCGGGACGTTGTCGGTGATCGCTTCGATGAGCTCGTGCGAAGTGACCGACGTGAAGCCGTTGAACGAGGAGCCGCAATCGGGCATGACCATGTAATAGACGTCGTGGCGCTGCGTCTCGATGATGGCGTCGTGGTACGCGCCATAGCCGGAGCAGCTCGTCGAGCCGTCGAGGTTGATGCTCACGCTCGAGGGGAAATAGAGCGCGTAGAGCGAATTGTCGTCGGGCGCCGGCAGCGTCCCCGCCGCGATCGCCGCGTCGATGGTCGACTGAATCTGCGCGTCGGTGACGTTGCCGGTGGGGATGTTCGCGAGCGTGAATGTGCCGGCATAGTTTCCGCGGCCGATGCGCTGCCCCGTGCCGGCCATTCCCATGTGGGAGCCCGCCTGCGCGTTGACGGCGGTGTTGTACTCGTTGAGCCAATCCATGTAGCTGCTGTCCGTGATGCCGGCGAAGAAGTCGGCGATGCCACCCTTGGTCGCCGTGAGCGCGGGGTTGATCTTCGTGGGGTCGCCCCACCAAACGACATAGACCTTCGCGTTCTGCGTGACGTAGCCGCCGTAATACAGGGCGGTCGCGCCGGCGGCATGGACGGCACCGCCGCCAAGCAGCACCGCAGCGAAACAGGCGATCAGGGATCTGGGGAATTTGCGGGCGGCCACGTGCGCTCGCGTGTGCAACTGCCGAGCCTTCGCCGACGGGGCGGCCGGGCCGCGTAACCCCAGCGGCAGAAAGCCGGACTAGAGAGTGAACACTGCACGCGACGCGACCGGGGCGTGCGCCCCCGGGTCGCGCCGACACTGTTGGCGGGGCGCAATGCCTCGCCGCGCCCGACGCGCGTCTACGCCGCCGCAGGGAGCGGTTTCATCGCGGTCGCGCCCGCCGCCACGCTCAGGGCGCGCAGGCCGCGCCTTTTTCGCGCGCCAGCGCACAACGATATTCCTTCAAGCGCGCGGTCACGTCCGCCGGCACCGTCTTGCCGGGCCAGCGGTTCACCGCCGACGCCAACGTCACCGCGGCATCGTCGGTCTTGCCGCTCGCGAAATACAAGCTGGCCAGCGTCACCAGGCACGACGCGCAGCGCGGATCCATCGCCACGGCGCGCGCCGCCAGCGTCGTGCCGAATGCGTAGTCGTGCGTCAGCTCGTAATAATGCGCGAGCGTGCTCAGCTGCCCGGGCTCGCCCGCATAGCGCGCCACCGATCGCATCTCCTTTTGCAGCGTCTCGAGGTGACGCTGCGCCTCGGGCTTGCGCAGCTCGCGCTCGAGCTCGATGCGTGCCCGCTCGAAACGGTAGAACGGATCGCTCGTCAGCTCCGTCGCCAGCGCGATCTCGTGCGCGGCGACGTCGTCGTCGTGCCGCGCCGCCGCCCGATTTGCCGCCCAGCGATGCAGCTCCGCCGACTTCGGCGCATGCAGCATCGCCAGCTTCAGCTCCTCCGCCTCCGTCGCCGGCCGCAGCGCCGCTTTGAGATGGTGCACCTCGCCATCGTCGAGCGTGCGGATCGCGACGGTCCACGCGCTCGCTTCCGGCGCCGTATAGGGAATGACCCATTGCAGGGTCTTGTCGTCGGCCATCTGCAGAAGATGCTTGCGGCAGGCCTGCTCGATCGCCGGCAGAGGCCCGTAATCGGCGGCCAACGCCTGCGGCCAGGGCTGCCCGTCGACGAGCGCCGCCATGAAGTGGCGAAATCGATCGGCATGATCGGGCGCGCCGTTGGCCAGATAGTGCACCAGGAGCCACGCGACGAAATAGCCGACGTTGGTGTAGGTCCCCTGCTTGTCGTGCTCCAACATCTCGTTGATCAAAAGCGTCGGCTCGACATAGAGCTGCGCCGTCTCGACCGACGTGCTGCGCCGGGCCCCGTTGTTGAATTGGCGCAGTCGCCGCGTTGGCCCACCGAGCGCGATCTTGCCGTCGACGACGGGCAACACCGAGAAGTAATCGGCGAACCCTTCGTCGAGCCACTGCGGCACGTCGCCGACCCGCTGATGCAGCACGCGATGCGCGAGCTCGTGGCGAAAGATCTCCTCCGCCTGCTTCTCGGTCGACAGCGCGATCGTCGCCCGCCCGCGCTCGTCGTGCGCAACGAAGCGCCCTACCTCGACGAACCCAGCGCCCCACTGCTCGGGCGTGACCAGCTTTTGATACTCCCACTGCTTGTCGAACACCACCAGCGACGTGCGCCCCATCTCGGTCGCCGCGGGCAGGAAGAAGTCGGCGACCTGCGTGAACTGCGCCAGCGTCTCCTCGTCGTCGCGCAGCATCTTCTCCGCCTCGGCGGCGGGCAGATCGGTTCGCATCGTAAAGTGGCTCGAGGTCGCTTCGATCCACTGCGGCCCGCCCGCGACTGGACAGGCCATCTGAAAATGCCCGCAGCCCGGGCCGAGCAAGATGATCGTCAAGAGCGCGTAACGCATCGTACGCAAGATATCAGGCGTCGCGCGACGGCCCGATGACCGGCATCACGTCGCGTGCGCCGAGCTATTCCTTCGCCAGGACCTGCGCGACGGTCCTCACCACCAGCGGGCGCCGCGCGATCTCCTGTCCGGTCGCGTCGCGCACGGCGATCGCGCCCTTTTGATCGCGCAGCCACGTCACGAACGAGCGAAACACGCTCTTCGGCACGGTGTCGCTGTCGCCGCTGCAGTCGTCGCAGAAATCGTGGAAGTTGAAGACGAGCCAGCGCCTCTTTTCGAGCGCGAGCTCCTTGTCGTCGTTGGCGGCGTTCTCGATCATGTCGCGAAGATCGTCGACGGTGCAGAGCGTGTGGATCGACGCGCGCGAGCGGATGATGAACGGCGCCACCGGCGGAATCTCTTCGGCGTCGGTCTTGACGAGGCTCGACGCGGCCGTGCCGCAGTAGCCGTGCCCGCCGGCCAGCGGATCGCTGTTGCGCAGCCCGCCGACGTCGCGCGCGCCGACGAACGGGCAGCTCTCCGCGACGGCGTGCGCCGAGTCGTTCTCGTCGCCGAACGGATAGGCCATGGTCGTCACGGGGAAGCCGAGCGCGAGCAGCGCCGCGCGGTCGGAGCACATCTCGGTGCGCTGCTCGGCGGCGGCGATCGTCGCGAGGTGCAGATGGTGCAGCGTGTGCGAGCCGATCTCGTGGCCGTCGCGCTGCAGCTCCATCACTTCGCTCTCGGTCATGTATCCGGGAAGGCCGAAGCGCGGCGAGTTGACATAGAAGGTCGCCGGGATTCCGTCGAGAAGCGGGCGCACGAAGTCGTAGTGATCATCGTAGGTATCGTCGAACGTGAGCGACACCACCAGCTCGCCGAAGCCCGGTGTCGGCGATGCTGGTGCGAGATCGGAGACGCTCCCGCCGTCGCTGGGCGTTTGCGCTGCGTCGGGGGCGACGCAAGCGCTGAGCGACAGTGTAAACAGGACCATTGCACGGCGGAGGCTCATTGGCGGCCGGCCCTTCGCAAGGCGCGTGCCGTCGGTAATCGGCAGCTTTCACGGATTCGGCGGCGTCACGCGTCGTCGGATTCCGGAGAGCGGCGGCCGATCTAGCCAGTCATCGCGGTGCAAGCCGGCGCTCGAGATGCGCGCAGCTCGCATCGACCTCGATCATGCTGAAGGTGACGTCGGCCTCCGTGTGGCTCGACGAGCCGTCGAGCCTGACGAAGACCGTGTCGCCGGTGGTGGCCGCGTGCACGACGTGGCGCGCGGCGTCCGACAGCGTCAGGCATTTCTCGCCGCCATAGCAGACCGTGACCGGGCGCGCGCAGTGGCTGATGAGGGTCACGTCGAGGTGTGCCGGCGGATCCGGCGGCAATTGCTCGCCGCGACTTGGCTGCCCGGCCCTGCCGCCGAAAAATCCGCAACCGACGAGCAGCGGCAGGACGACGACGGCGAGACGCACGAACCCCACGCATACCACGGCGCGACGTTCCTGAACTGTGCGCTGCGTCGATTGCGTCGGCGGCGGCGCTGCGCCACCATCGTGGATGAAGGGGACGCGATACGGTGTTCTTGATACTGATGGTGATCGGGCTCGTCGGGCTCGCCGTGATGGCGATTCCCGCGTTGGGACGGCATGGCGCCGGCCCAGCGGGTCACGGACATGCCGCGCTCGGGCATCACGGCGCGGCGGGCCATGCGCTGCCCGCGCACGGACACGTCGCTGCGCCCGCGCATGGCGCTGGGCCGACGGTGGTCCGCGCGCCGATGACCGCGCTCGAGCCGGCCCAGGGCCGCGAGCTCTTGCCCGCCGACGCAGCGACGTCCGGCGTCGGCCGCTGGCTCCCGTCGCCGCGCGCGGCCTTCACCGTGCTCGCGCTCTATGGCGCGTTCGGCAATGCGCTCGTCGAGGCGTTTCATCTTTCGATCATTCTGGCCGCGCTGGTGGCGGTGATCCCCACGCTGCTCGTCGAGCGGCTCGCCGTTCGGCCGCTGTGGAACCTGCTCTTTCGCTTCCAAGGCAAATCGAGCGGGCGCCTCGAAGAGCTGATCTTCGGCGAGGCGCGCGCCGTCACGGCGTTCGTCAACGGCCGCGGCATCGTGTCGACCAATCGCGAAGGAAGACTGATCCAGCTGCGCGCCCGGCTGTGCGACGCGGAGGCCACGCTGCCGGTGAAAGTGGGCGCTCGCTTGCGCATCGAAGACGTCGACGCCGCACGCGAGCGCATCACCGTTTCGATACTCCCTGAAGAATTGGATTCGTAGTCAAACTCGAGAGGAGCCGCCATGGTGCCGTCGTTGATCATCGCTGGAGCCGCCGTCATCGCAGTGCTTTTGATGACGTCTATCATCATCACCACCTTCCTGCGCAGCGTCGACGCTGGCGCGATCCTGCTCGCCAGCCGCGGCCGGAGCCTGCACATCTTCCGCGGCCCGTGCAAGGCGTTGATCGTTCCCGTGATCACGCAGGTGCGGTCGATCCCGGCGCAAGCGATCAACGTCGACATCGAGATCACCGATCAAACCGCGGACATCGACGGCAGCGGACGGCCCGCGCCGGTCAAGGTCACCGTCCGCGCCTCGGCGATCGTCAGCGTCGGCGAAGACGAGGCCATGGTGAACACCGCCGCCAACAAGTTCTTCTCCAAGAGCGGCGACGAGCAGCTCTCGACGCTCACCGACGTGCTCTCGTCGGCCGGCCGCCGCGCGATCAACCTGCTCAAGCACGACCAGCTCTTCAACGCCCGCTCGGCGAGCCCCATGGCCGTCGCGAGCGCTGCCCCGGCGGCCGCGTCGACCGCGCTGGTTCCGGCCGCTCCGCGCGAGCTCGCGCTCAGCAGCCACACCGACGACGACGAGCTCGCGGTGATCATCAAGGACGCCTGCTCGCGAGAGCTGCTCGACCTCGGGCTGTCGTTCAACAGCCTCAACATCAAGGCCGTGCTCAGCGAGGTCGCCGACGCCCGCCGCCGCGAGTCAGCGGCGCGCGCCAAGGCCGACGCCGACGTGGTGACGGCGCAAGAGGAGCAGCGCTCGCGCATCGCGCAGCTCGAAGCGGCGCAGAAGATCAACGATCAGGAGCGCGCGCTCAACATGCAGATCGCGTCCAACGGCGCGGCCATCGCGCGCGCCGAAGCCGAGAAGCAGGGCGCGATGCGCGCGCAGCGCGAGGCCGAGCTGTCCGCCAGCCAGATCACGCAGGCGCGCGCCGACGCGGAGCAGAGCGTGATCCAACAGGAGGCCGAAGGCCGCGGTCAGGCGGTGCGGATCCGCGCCATCGCCGACGCCGAAGCCGCCGCCATCCGCATGAAGGCCGAGGCGTTGATGCAGGCGGGCAACGTCTACATGGACCTGCGCCGGCTCGAGCTCGCGCCCGATCTCACGCGCGAAGTCGCCGCGGCGCTCGCGAGCAGCCAGTTCGTCAACTTCGGCGGCGGCAACACCGCCGATGGGCACGGCGCGGTCGCGACCGGCTCCGACGACATCCTGCGCGTCGTGCAGACGCTCATGGCGGCGAAGGTCATCACCGCCGACAGCGGCAGCAAGCCGGCCGCGCCGCCAGCCGCCGCAACCCCGCCGCCGCTGCCCCCGCGCAGTCGAAACCCGTAACTTTCGCCTTCGTTACTGCTGCAGCGTCAAATCGAGCGCGTTGTTCGCGGTCGATTCGAGCGCCGTAATCTGCCCGGTGCCTTGGACGGTCAAGGCGTCGCTGAAGGTGCCGGTGATGATGGAGCTGGTGAAATTGAAATTTCCGGCTGGCGTACTGCCCCCGTCCACGATCGTGAGGTTCGACGAGCTAATGTTGCCGAACAGCTCCATTGGCGAGGACAAATTCGGGTCGGTCTCGCCGCTGCCCTCAGGACAAGGGGCCGTGTTCAGCGTCGGAGTCCCTGCTGTGAACGTCATCTGAATCAGCGCACTATTCTCGCCGGCGATTCCGGGAGTCGTGATGACC
>DASXOU010000531.1:0-10956 GCA_036494045.1 Polyangia bacterium
AACCGCACGCCCTCGGCTTTCAAAAGCGCGCGCTGGCGCCCCGGCGTCTCCGCCTCGGTGCTGAGCCCGCCCGCGGCGTTGACCACGCGGTGCCACGGCAGCTTCGGCCCGGCGGCGCGCATCGCCCAGCCGACGCCGACCGCGCTCACCCGCCCGTCGACGAGCTGCGAGATCTGTCCGTACGTGGCCACCTTGCCGCGCGGAATCTTCGCCACCCATGCGTGCACGCGCGCGAACACGGCGCCCGCGCGCTTCTTCGGCTCCCGCGCGCGCGACGGCACTACTGCACCGTCGCCAGCTTCTTCTCGATCGCCGCTACGCTCTCGTTGCGCCGCTGCTCGACGGGCAGCGCCCGCGCCGCCGCCAGCGCCAGCGCCAGCGTCTTCTTCGCGCCCGCGCGATCGCCCTTTTTGAGCTGCACGTCCGCCTTCAGATCGTAGAGGCGCATCGCGCGCGGCCCGTAGACCTTGCCGAGCGCGCGATCGACGGCGGCGAGCGCATCGTCGAGCCGCCCGGCCTCGCGATAGATGAGCGCGAGCCGCGCCGCCGGATTGTAGTCGCCCGGCAGATCGCGCTCGGACTGCTTGAGCGCCGCTTCCACGCGCAACGGCTCGCCGAGCGCCAGCGCCGCGTTGACCCGATGCGGATCGAACGCCGCGCGCTTCTCCACGTCGGGCGCCTTGGCCGCCTCGCCCTCGAGAAACGCGAGCCAGCGCGCCGCCACCGCCTTCTTGCCCGCGACGTCGCCGGCCTCGTCGCGCAGATCGACCAAGGTCTCGTACAGGCCCGAGCGATCGTCGGCGAGCAAGCCCGGCAGCTTGACCGCCTCGTCGCCGAGCGGCGCCAGCGTCGCCAACGCCGCCTTGCGCGCCTCGCCCTTTTCCTCCGCCGCGCAGCCGAGCGCGATGCTCACCGCGTTGGCGAACGACGGCCCGCGCGGCATCGCCGGCACCAGCTCGACGCCGGCCTTGGCGCACGCGTCGGCGTCGTGCGCCATCATCAGCGCGCCGAGCAGCGACTCGATCGCGCGCGGCCGCTTGTC
The DNA here is from genome assembly GCA_036494045.1 of Polyangia bacterium. Lineage (GTDB taxonomy): Bacteria > Myxococcota_A > Polyangia > Palsa-1104 > Palsa-1104 > JAQBQH01. The sequence continues at coordinate 1,043 of DASXOU010000531.1, forward strand.
CGCCGGCAAGCTCGGCAGCGCCGCGCGATAGGCCGCCGCCGCTTCCTGCTTCTTGCCGGCGGCGAACAGCCGATCGGCGCGCGCCAATTCGCCGTCGCTGCGCGCCGCCTTCTCACCGTCGTCGAGGAGCTTGACCAGTTGCCCCGCGTTGACGCTGCCCGGCCAACGCAAGACCGCCTGCTCGCGCGCGGGGTCGACCACCATCAGCGTCGGCCACACCTCGATCGGATACTTGGCCAAAAACGGCGCGTTCTTCTCCTTCTCGGTGTCGATGCTGAGCCACACGAAGCGGCGCGCCTGCTTCTTCAGCGACGGATCGGAAAAGACGTACGCCTTCATGAAACGGCAGGTGTGGCACCACGGCGCCCACGCGTCGACGAAGATGGGCACCTTCTGTTGTTTGGCGAGCGCAACCGCGCGCCCATAGTCGTCCTCGATGAACGGCAGCCCCTCCGCCGACGCCGAGATCGGCAGGCAAACCAGCGCGATCAGTAGCGCAGAACGCATGCGCCGAGCATACCTTGTGACAGACTGAAGGGCAGGATGAAACGAGACCCACGGCGGCTGGCGCGATTTCGCGTGCTCGTCGTCGCCATCGTGACCCTGTTCCAGCTGCCGGCGGTCGTGTGGTTGTGCCTCCGCAGCCACTCGCTGCTGCCGCTCGCGCTCGCCGCGGCGCTGTCGTTTCCCTATTTGCGGCAGCTCCGTACACCCTGGGCCACGGGCGGTAGGGCGTTGTCGATGTATCTCGCGCTCGCCTGGTGGGCGAGCTGCATCGTGTTCCTCTTTCTGATCCCGTTCGCCTGGCTGGCGACGCTGCTGGGCGCGCCGGCGGGCAGCGCCTATGTCGCCGCCGCGATCGCGTCGCTCGCGTGCGGGCTCGTCGCCATCGCGCCGGCGCCACGGCTGCGCCGGCGAATCGTGCGCATCGACGGCCTGCCGCCCGCGCTCGACGGCTACCGCATCGGTCAGCTCTCCGACATCCACTGCGGCCCGCACACGCCGGCGACACGGGTGCGCCGCTGGGTCGAGCGCCTCAACGCGCTCGATCTCGATCTCATGACCGTCACCGGCGATCTCATCACCCACGGCTCGTCGCACGTGGCCGCCGTCGCCGATGCGCTCGGCGGCCTGCGCGCGCGCGACGGCGTCTTCGCCTGCATGGGCAACCACGACTACTTCACCGACGGCGAGGCGCTCATCGACGAGCTCGAGCGCGCCGGGCTCGTGGTCCTGCGCAACCGCGGCGTCACCGTCGAGCACGGCGGCGCCAAGCTCTACGTCGCCGGCGTCGACGACACCTGGAGCGCGCGCCACGACGTCGCGCGCGCGCTCGCCGATCGGCCGCTCGGCGCCCCCGCGATCCTGCTCGCGCACGATCCCAATCTGTTTCCCGAGGCGAGCGAGCGCGACGTCGAGCTCACGCTCTCCGGTCACACGCACGGCGGCCAGCTGGCAGTGCCGGGCGTGCGCCGCCTCTCGCTCGCGCGCTTCATCACGCGCTTCACCGCCGGGCTCTATCGTCGCGGCCGATCGACTCTCTACGTGAACCGTGGCGCCGGCACCACGGGGCCGCCGGTGCGCCTCGGCGCGCCCGCCGAGCTCGCGGTGCTCACGCTGCGCGCGACCTGATCACGTGATCGCCTGAGCGAGCGAGCGGCCGCCAGCCGGACCGGCGGCGTTGTGGAACGCACCCTGCAGCGCTTGAGGGTCGACCAACGACGCCGTCACCACGGCAGGAGGATCTGATGAATCGCAAGCTCGGACAACTGATCAAAGCGGCGCTGTTCGCGCTGCCGCTGGCGTTGCCGGGCGTGGCGCTGGCGCAGTCGGCCGGCTCCACCCCCCCGACGAGCAACGGCACGTACGACAACGCCGACAAGCAGAACCAGGCACCGCTCGACAAGTCCATGCAAGACAAGAACGGCGCGCAGCCGGAGAGCTCGGGCGTCACCGGCGACACCACGGAGAAGACGCCGCCCGCGGGCGATCTCGACACCAGTGGCACGTCGAAGACGACCGATCACAACGCCGTCGGCGGCGACATCAACAAGCCGTCGAAGATGGACAACGACACGACGACTACGACGACGAAGCACAAGAAGACCATCAAGAAGTCGACGAACGACCTCGACACCGGCAGCAACACCGGCAACGACCTCAATCGCTAGCCGAAAACCCAGGACGACGACGGCGCGGGCGGATCTCGTCCGCGTCGTCGTCGCTGCTCAGGCCGAGCGCTGGCGGGCGTCGCGTTCGCGCGCGCCGCTGGTCTCGTCGGCGTGCTCGTCGAGGCGCGGCAGCGACACGATGAAGGTCGCGCCGTCGCCGGGCGCGCTGTCGACGCGCACCGTGCCGCCCATGAGCTCGACGAGCTCGCGCGTGATCCATAGCCCGAGCCCGAGCCCGCCGTAGTTGCGCTGCGAGGCGGCGCGCTCGAACTTGCCGAAGATGCGCTCCTGCTGCTCGGGCGCTACGCCGATCCCGCGATCGACGACGCGCAGCTCGGCGTTCTCGTCGTCGCCGCCGACGTGGACGGCGACCGGCTTGCCCTGGCCGTACTTGATGGCGTTGGCCACGAGGTTGGTGAGGATCTGATCGATGCGCGAGCGATCCCACACGCCGGTCAGCGAGCGCGGCGCCTTGAGCTCGAGCGCCACGCCCTGCCGCCCCGCTTCGTCGCGCAGCCGCGCCATGACCTCGTCGGCGATCTCGACCAGATCGACGCGCTCGAGCTGCAGCTCCAGCCGCCCGACGGCGATGCGCGAGACGTCGAGCAGCGTGTTGGTGAGCTGCTCGAGCCGATCGAGCTGGCGCTTGACCGTGCGCATGCGCTCGTCGAGCATCTTCGACGGCAGCGGATGATCGCCGGCGCGCTCGAGCTGCCGGAGCACGCTCGACGCCGTCAGCTGCAACGAGGTCAGCGGCGTGCGCAGCTCGTGCGAGGCGACCATGAGAAAATCGTCGCGCGCGTGCAGCGCTGCCTGCAGCTCCTCGAGCAGGCGCTCGCGCTCGTCCTGCGCGCGCCGCTCGTTCTCGCGCGCCTGAACCTCGCCGGTGACGTCGGTGCCGCAGATGATGAGCCCGCCGACCGAGCCGTCGTGCATGCGGAACGGCTGCACCGAATAGGTGACGAAGCGCGTGGTACGCACGCCGTCCTCGTCGCACAAGGAGATGCGCCGCTGCGCCTTCGAGACCGTCTCGCCGGTGCGGAAGGCGTCGTCGAGATCGATGCGATCGCCGCTGATGAGATCGCTGAACGCCTCGCGCATCTTGCGACCGAGGAGCTGCCGCTTGCCCACCAACTTTTGGAACCACGGGTTGGCCAGCTCCACGACGTGGTCGGGCCCGCGCGTCGCCGCCATCGCCAGCGGCAGCTGCATCAGCATGTCGAACAGGCGCTCGCGCGCGACCTCGGCTTCGCGCTGGCTGGCCTCGAGCGCGGCGAGCGACTTTACGCGCTCGCGCATGAGGAACAGCTCGACGAACACCGCGACCTTGGCGCGCAGGATGTCGGGGTCGAACGGCTTGATGAGGTAGTCGACGGCGCCGCGCTCGTAGGCGCGCAGGATGAACTGCTCGTTGCCGTGCATCGCGGTCAAGAAGATGATGGGCACACCGCGCGTCTTGTTGCGATCGCGGATGATCTGCGCCGTCTCGAAGCCGTCCATGTCGGGCATGGTGACGTCGAGCAGGATGACGGCGAACTCTTCGTCGAGGAGCGCGCGCAGCGCCTCTTGTCCCGAGCGCGCCACGACCAGACGCTGGCCGAGCGGTTGCAAAACCGCTTCCATTGCCATGAGGTTCGCCGGCACGTCATCCACGATCAGGATGGACGCGCGAGGCGGATCACGCGAGTCGGCGGGCATCGCCAGATCAGCGTCGCACGATCTTTCGCCGGGCGAGAAGTGTGAATAACTTGATCGGTTCCAAATACTGTACATCGGTTCAGCCGCGCCGTACAGTCGATCCATGTCGGAGAACCTCGACGGGCTCAATCCGGCGCAGCGCGACGCCGTCGTCGCCGACGAGCGGCCGCTCCTCATCATCGCCGGCGCCGGCTCGGGCAAGACCAACACGCTCGCGCATCGCGTGGCGCACCTCATCCTCGGCGGCGCCGATGCGCGGCGCATCTTGCTGCTCACGTTCAGCCGGCGCGCGGCGGCGGAGATGGCGCTGCGCACGCAGCGGATCCTGGCTCGCCCCGGCGCGCGCGCCGAGCAGGTGACCTGGGCCGGGACGTTTCACGCGGTCGCCAATCGGCTGTTGCGCCTGCACGCCGGCGACGTCGGGCTCGACGCGGCGTTCACCGTGCTCGATCGCTCGGACGCGGCCGATTCGATCGACGTCGTGCGCCACGATCTCGGGCTCGCCAAGACCGAGCGCCGCTTTCCCAAGAAGTCGACGTGCCTTTCGATCTACTCGCGCGTGGTCAACGCGCAGGAGCCGTTGCAGCGGACGCTCGACGAGTCGTTCCCGTGGTGCAAGGAGCACGGCGCCGAGCTCAAGCAACTCTTCGCCGCCTACGTCGAGCACAAGCAGCGGCAGCACGTCCTCGACTACGACGATCTCCTCCTCTATTGGCTGCATCTCATGCAGGACGAGACGCTGGCGGCGCGGGTGCGGCGGCGCTTCGATCACATCCTCGTCGACGAATACCAGGACACCAACGCGCTGCAGGCGCAGATCCTCCTGCGGCTGGCGCCCGACGGACGCGGCGTCACCGTCGTCGGCGACGACGCGCAGTCGATCTACGCCTTCCGCGCGGCGACGGTGCGCAACATCCTCGACTTCCCGGCGCAGTTCACGCCGCCGGCGCGCGTGGTCACGCTCGAGGAGAACTATCGCTCGACGCAGCCGATCCTCGACGCCGCCAACGCGGTGATCGCGCTCGCCGCCGAGCGCTTCACGAAGAACCTGTTCTCGCGCCGCCGCTCCGACGGCAAGCCCATCCTGTGCAGCGCCGCCGACGAGGACGCGCAGGTCGACTACGTGGTCACGCGCGTCCTGGAAGCGCGCGAGGCGGGCGTGCCGCTCAAACGGCAGGCGGTCCTGTTTCGCGCCGCGCACCACTCCGACGCGCTCGAGATCGAGCTCGCGCGGCGCAACATTCCGTTCGTCAAATATGGCGGGCTCAAGTTTCTCGAGGCGGCGCACGTCAAGGACGCCTTGTGCGTCCTCCGCTGGGGCGAGAACCTGCGCGATCGCGTGGCCGCGTTTCGCGTGCTGCAGCTTCTGCCCGGCGTCGGCCCGGGAAGCGCGCAGCGTGCCGCCGATGCGCTCGCCGAGTGGGCGTGGTCGCTCGAGGCGTTCGCGCGTCACGTGCCGCCGGCGGCAGCGCGCGCCGATTGGCCGGCCTTGTGCGAGCTGCTCGCCCATTTGCGCGGCGGCGCGGCCTGGCTGGCGCAGCTCGGCCTGGTCCGTCGCTGGTACGAGCCACACCTTCAGCGCATCTACGATCACGCGCAGGTGCGCGCGCAGGATCTCGACGAGCTCGAGCAGATCGCGGCGCACTATCCGTCGCGCGAGCGCTTCTTGTCGGAGCTGACGCTCGATCCGCCGCAGGCGACCGGCGATCACGCGGGCACGCCGCTGCGCGACGAGGATTGGCTGGTGCTGTCGACGATCCACTCGGCCAAGGGCCAGGAGTGGGACAACGTGTTCGTGATCAACGCCGCCGACGGATCGATCCCATCCGATTTGTCGACGGAGAAGCCGGAGCAGATCGAGGAAGAGCGGCGCCTGTTCTACGTGGCGATGACGCGCGCGCGCGATCAATTGCACGTGGTCCATCCGCTGCGCTTCTTCGTGCGGCAGCAGCGGCGCTACGGCGATCTGCACGTCTATGCGCCGCGTACGCGCTTCATCCCCGATGCGCTGTTGCCTTCATTCGCGCGCGTGTCTCACGGCGCAGCCGCGCCCGACGATCGCCCCGACGCAGCGCCGCCCCCCAGCGTCGACGTCGGCGCCCGACTCCGCGCAATGTGGTCGTGAGGATCTTGAAAAATCAAGAGCGCAATTGTCGAGAGTAGAGGCGTAAGCTTCGTGGTGCACATGGTCCTTCCCTCCTCGCTAGCTTCGACGTGACTTGACGACAGCGGGCGATTGCCACGCACCCGCGCCGGCTTACGTTTGACCGTCAGTGGCTTGGTGCGATCGGAGGCGATGATGAAGATCCGCAACATGACGCGCCGTTTTCGCCGACGCGACGACGACGCTGACGCTTTTCTTCCCGATCCCGACGGCGGACCGGCGCACACGCGCGACGGTCTGGCGCAGGAGCTCGCCGAGGAATTCTTGATGTCGGCGACCTCCGGCGAATACGTCGGCGAGGACGCGCTCGATCGCGAGGTCCCCGAAGAGAGCGGCGGCCCGTTCGTGATCCACCCGGCGCGCTACGAATATGCGCTCGACGTCGACGGCTCCAATCCCGCCGACGCTTCGCGCGAAGCGCTGCCCTCGCCCATGCGCGCCAAGTAATCAGCGCTTCTTCGCCACCTCGTTGTAGACGGTCTCGACGAGCGCGGACGGCTTGATGAAGCCTCCGCCCCACGCCGCGTCGTACTCGGCCGTCGGCCGGGCGGCCTGCACGTCGGCGAGCGACTTGCCGGCGGCGGCGAGCATCTGGATGCGATCGCGGATGACGACGATCATGTCGCGAAACTGCTGCAACTTGGCGCGATCCGCCATGGGGCCGTGGCCGGGGATGATCTTGGTCGTGGCGTTGGCGAGCCGAAGGCCGCGATCGGCCGCTTTGATGAAGCCCGCGACGGTGCCGCCCGACGAGACGTCGACGAACGGATAGCTCGCCGACATGAACGTGTCGCCCATGTGCAGGATGTTGGCCTTGCGGAAGTAGACGATCGAATCGCCGTCGGTGTGCGCCGGATCCATGTGCGCGACGTCGAGATCGTCGCCGTTGACGTGGAACGACAACGTGTCGGAAAAGGTGATGACCGGCAGCGCGATCTCCGGCGCCGGCGGCACCTGGCGATTCATCATCTTCATGAGCTGCCCGGTCGAGAGGCGCTTGCGCACGTTCTCGTGGGCGACGATGACCGCGCCGTCGCCGCCGAGGACCGCGTTGCCGCCGGTGTGATCGCCGTGCCAGTGCGTGTTGAAGATGAAGCGCACCGGCTTCGGCGTGATGGCGGCGACCGCTTTTTTGAGCGCGGGCGTCATGGGCGCGATCTGATCGTCGATCATGAAGACGCCGGTCGGGCCGACGTCGAGGGCGATGTTGCCGCCCGGGCCGGTAATGAGCCAGATGTTGTCGGTCAGCTTGCGCGACTCGAGCTTGGGCATCGGCTCTTGCGCGCCGGCGGCCGCGGACGCCAAGATGGCGACGGTGACGAGCGCGAGCATGGGTCGATTTCGCATGGCGGCATCTTGCACGAATTGGATCGCGCTCGCACTCGTGTCGGCGATCGGTTGCGCGGCCCCGCACGGCGTACGCGCGATCCGCGCCGAAGCGGCGTCGCTGCGGCCGCTGGTCAGAACCGCGCTCGCGCAGCGCTACGTCGACGCCGCCGCGCGCCTGCCCACGGTGGCCACGCGCACCGTCGTCGTCGACGGCAAAGCGCGCGTCGTCGACGAGGAGTACTACTACACGACGCGCTACGGCACGCCGCTCGCCTACGCGCGGCCGCTCGAGCTCCTCGCGCGCGCCGGTTTTGACGACGTCGCCGGCCGGCGCATCGTCGACTTCGGCTACGGCGGCATCGGCCAGCTCTTGACGCTGGCGTCGCTCGGCGCCGACGTCACCGGCGTCGACGTCGATCCGCTCTTGCGCGCGATCTACGCCGATCGCGACGGCCGCTTCGGCGCGGGCGCGCTGCGCACCGTCGACGGACGTTGGCCGGCCGACGCGCCCGTGCGCGACGCCGTCGGCGGCGGCTACGATCTGTTCGTCTCGAAGAACGTGCTCAAGCGCGGCTACATCCATCCCTCGCAGCCGGTCGACGACAAGAAGATGATCAAGCTCGGCGTCGACGACGAGGGCTTCTTGCGCGCGGTGTTCGCGCTCTTGAAGCCGGGCGGGCGCATGCTCATCTACAACCTGGCGCCGGCGCCGGCGCCAAAGGGCAAGCCGTACATTCCGTGGGCCGACGGCCGCTCGCCGTTCGCGCGCGAGCTCTTCGAGCACGTCGGCTTTCGCGTGGTCGCCTTCGAGGTCGACGACACAGCGGCGGCGCGCGCGATGGCGCACGCGCTCGGCTGGGATCGCGGCGCCGACGCGATGGACCTGTCGCGCGATCTGTTCGCCCAGTACACGCTCGTCGAGCGGCCGTAGCGCTACGCGGGAGTCTCGAGCGCCTTGGCCACCGACGCGCGCCCGGCGACGAGGCGCGCCCAATCTTCGTCGACCTGCGCCGCGTAGCGCAGCGCGAACGCGGCGATGCGCCGGCCGATCACCCGCTCGCGCCCCTTGATGCGCGCCGGCAGCTCGAGCCCGGCGCGGCGATGCATGCGCCCGAGCACGGTGCCGCAGGCGGCGGCGAGCGCGTCGAGATCGGCGCCCTTGAGCGTCGACGAGTCGAGCTTGGCTTCGGTCGGCTGCAGCTCGCGCACCGTGACCGCGCGCCCGCCCACGTCGGCGACGCCGAGATAGGCCGGTGGCGCGCCTTGCAAGCGGCGCTGGGTCTCGACGACGCGCTTGGCCTCGGTCGCCGGCGCGTCGGCCGGCGCCATCGACGACGGCAGCGCCTCCTTGAGCTCGAGGATGCGCTCGCGCCCGAGCTTGTCGCTCTTGCCCTTCGCCAGCACCGCCCAGCGAAAGCGCCCGAGGCTGCCGGTGCCGGCGATGCGCACGGCCACGTCGAGCACGTGTGGCCAATCGGCGATCTCCGCCGGCCGCTCGGGGCAGGCGGCGCCGAACGCGCGCATGCCCACTTCGATGGCCGCGCGCGTGGCCGCGTCGGCGACACGCAGGTACTTCTCGTTCGACTTGAAGCGGCGCTGGCCGGCGTCGCCTTCGACGCGCCGATCGATCCACTTGCCGCGCGAAGCGTCGCTCGCTTCGTCGAGGAGCGCGCGCACGATCGGCGGCGCATCCTTGGGCGCGATCGGACGCAGATCGAGCGACGAGGCCGCCGCGCACCAGGCGTCGCAGAGCGCGGCGATGCGCTCGACGGCGCGCGCGTCGCCGTGCTTCTCGTCGGCGAGCACGATCGAGGTGCCCAGGCGCGCGAGATCGAGCGCGGGCGTGCCGGCGGCGGTCTCGTCGAAGTCGTTGACGTCGAAGACGACGCTGCCGTCGGCGGCGCGGAAGGCGCCGAAGTTCTCGAGGTGCAGATCGCCCACGATCGGCTGCTCGGGACCTTCGGCGAGCGGATCGTCGCCAACGGCGGCCCAATCGGCGACGAACAGGTGGAACGTGCCGCGCAGAAAGCCGAACGGGGAGGCGCACAGCCGATCGAGCTTGAGCGTGAGCCAATGCGGATCGCGCCCGTCACCCACGAAGCGGCGGTTGTAACGAATGATGGCGTCGAGCGGGTCGCGCGGCGTGGTCATCTGGGCTGGCCCCCTTCAGTGCCTATCATTCTATAGGTGGAGAAGCGCGTCGACCGCCTGCATCGCATCGCCGCCGCCTCGCCGGGGACGATCGGCCTCGGCGGCGGGCTGCCGGCGGACGCGCTGTTTCCGCGCGGCGCGCTGGCCCGCGCGTTCGTGCGCGCGATGCGCGAGCCACAGGCGAGCGCGCTGCAATATGCATGGCCCGAAGGGCGCGCCGAGCTGCGCGAGTGGATCGCGGCGCGGCTGCGCGCGCGTGGCGCGACCGTCACCGGCGAGGAGCTCATCGTCACCTCGGGCGCGCAGCAGGCGATCGCCATCGCCGCGCAGCTCGCACTCGCACGCGGCGACGAAGTCGGCGTCGACGCCGAGACCTATCCGGCGGCGCTCGATCTCTTCCG
>DASXOU010000532.1:0-1962 GCA_036494045.1 Polyangia bacterium
GCAGCGCGCCGACCGACAGCGCCGCCGCCAGCATCTCGCGCAGCCCGCGTCCTTCGATGCACACTTTTCTGCCGAGGCGCGCGCAGGCGTCGAACACGGTGCCGATGCGCTGCACGCTCGACGAGAAAAAGGTAAACGCGATGCGCCCGCGCGCGCGCTCGAGCTCGGCGACGATGGCGCGCGCCACGTCCGACTCCGAGCCCGAGCGGCCGGGGCGCGTCGCGTTGGTCGAATCGGCGACGAGCAGATCCACGCCCTCGTCGCCGAGCGCGCGCAATCGCGCGATGTCAGTCGGGCGCGTCGCCGCCGGGTCGAGCTTCAAGTCGCCGGTGTGCACGATGCGCCGCCCGCCGGCGCTGATGGCGACGGCGCAGGCGTCGGGGATCGAGTGCGCGACCTCCAGCGCTTCGACGGCGAAGGGGCCGAGCTGCCGCGTCGCGCCGGGCACGAGCGGTCGCAGCTGCGAGGCGTCGACGCTCTCGCGCAAGAGCGCCAGCGTCAGCGGCCGCCCGTAGACCGGCGCCGGCGCGACCGCGAGCGCGTGCGGCAGCGCGGCGATGTGATCCTCGTGCGCGTGCGTGAGCAGGTACCCGACGACGTCGCGCGCGCGCGCCGCGAGAAACGCGAAGTCGGGGATGAAGAGATCGACGCCGGGCGCTTCCTCGTCGGGGATCTGCCCGCCGCAGTCGACGCACAAGAGCGCGCCGTCCGCTTCGTACACGGTGAGGTTGCGTCCGAACTCGCCGCAGCCGCCGAGCGGCATGACCCTGACGATGCTCAACTCCGGTATGATAATCCGCGCGAGCGGAGGACGGGCATGGAGATCGCGGTCATCGGCGCGGGAAGCTGGGGCACGGCGTTGGCCAAGGTGCTGGCCGACAAGGGACACGCGGTGACGTTGTGGGCGCGCGCCGCCGAGCACGCGGCCGAGATTCAGGACAAGCGCGTCAACGGCAAGTATCTGCCGGGCGCGATGCTGGGGTCGTCGCTGACGGCGACGGCCGATCTCGAGGCGGCGGTGCGCGACAAGCGCTTCGTGGTCAGCGTCGTTCCCTCGCACACGGTGCGCGACGTGCTCGGGCGCGCGGGCACGGCGATGCGCGCCGACGCCGTCGTCGTCTCGGCGTCGAAGGGGATCGAGAACGAGACGCTGGCGACGATGGACGAGGTGCTCAAGGACATCCTGCCCGGCAAGATCGGATCGCAGCTGGCGTTTCTGAGCGGGCCGAGCTTCGCCAAGGAAGTGGGCGCCGGCTTGCCGACGGCGGTGGTGATGGCGTCGCGCGATCGGCGCATCGCCGAGGAGACGGCGGCGCTGTTTCAGGGCGATCGCTTTCGCGTGTACACGTCGGACGACGTGCCCGGCGTGGAGCTCGGCGGCGCGCTCAAGAACGTCATGGCGATCGCGGCCGGCGTCGCCGACGGGCTCGGGCTCGGGTACAACTCGCGGGCGGCGTTGATCACGCGCGGGCTCGCCGAGATCTCGCGGCTGGCGGTGCGCAAGGCGGCCAATCCGCTGACGCTGGCGGGGCTGGCGGGGCTCGGGGATCTGGTGCTGACGTGCACGGGGGATCTGTCGCGCAATCGCAACGTGGGGATTGGGTTGGGGCGGGGGCAGACGTTGCGAGAGGTGCTGGCGGGGATGTCGCAGGTTGCTGAGGGCGTGAAGACGACCAAGAGCGCGCATGATCTGGCGGCGCGATTGGGTGTCGAGATGCCCATTACGGATGCGATGTATCGAATCGTGTATGAGGACGAGCCGGCGAGGGTGGCCGTGGGTGCGCTGATGGGAAGGGCGCCCAAGCACGAGCTCGCGTGAGTCCTGCGTAAGAAGGGTGCGGGCGCTGCGGCGCGTGCGCTCGTCGGAGCTCGCCTCACGGCGTCGGAAAACGGCGCAGTCCGTCCGCCTTCGCGGACGGTGCGCCTCCATCGGTCGCGCTTATGTCGCGCTTGCGCGCGACG
>DASXOU010000533.1:0-2121 GCA_036494045.1 Polyangia bacterium
TGCTCGCCCACGGCCTCGAGCGCCTGCGCGTGCTCGACGCGAATCAGGAGCTCGCCGCCGTCGATGCCGCCGAGCCGCTCCAGCGTCTCATAGGCCTCGGTCGCCGCCGCGTGCGCCTCCTTGGCGCGCCCCTGCGTCAACAGGATCTGCGCCAGCACCGCCAGCCCTTCGGCGCGAATCGTCGGCAGCGGCGGCCCGACGTTGGCGAGATCGAGCGCGTCGCGCGTCTCCTCCTCGGCGCGCACCGACTCGCCGGCGAGGAGGAGGATGTGCCCGAGGTAATACTTCGACGCCGACTCCATGCGCCGATTGCCGAAGGCGCGGAAGGCGTCGACGGCCTCGGCCTCGACGGCGCGCGCCTCGTCGAGCGCGCCCAGCCGCGCCAGCGCCAGCCCGAGGTTCTGCTTCTGCTGCGCGGCGACATAGCCGAGCCCCATGCGCTCGGCGAGCGCCAGCACCTCTTTCATCGTGCGCGCCGCCTCCTCGAGCGCGCCCGCCTCCAGCGCCGCGTAGCCGATGAGCCCACGATCGTGACACGCCACGCGAAAGTCTCCCGCGCGCTCGGCGCAGGCCGCCGCTTGCCGCTGCAGCTCGAGGAAGCCGCCGACGTTGCCGTCGAAGTTCGCGCGCAGCGCCCGCGCCGAGTAGAGCCGCCCCATCACCGCCGGATCGTCGACGGCGAGTCGCTCCGATCCGACGAGCGCCTGCGCCAGCAGCTTGTCGGTCAGGTCGGGCCGCCCCGCGTACATGAGCTGCGTCGCCAGGCGCGCGCAGGCGCGCAACTCCGCGCCCGTCGTCGTCCGCGGCGGCAGCTGCCCGATCGTATGAAACAGAGCCACCAGCCGCTCGTGCTGCCCCTGCGCGCCCGACGCGATCGCCGCCTCCTCGACGGCCGCGAACCACAGCGCCGCGCCCGCGGGCACGCGGCGCAGGGCGTCGTGCGCGCACTCGTTGGCGTCGGGAAATTCGCCGCGCCAGCGATGCGCCTCCGCCGACAGCACGCTGAGCGCGCCCAGGGTCTCGCCGCCGGCGCCGAGCGCCACCGCGCGATAGGTCGCGGTCAAGACGGCCGCGAAGTCGTCGCCGCCGAGCGCCTGCTCCGCCGCTTTGCGATACCACGCGATCGCTTCCTCGGGCAGGCTGCCGCGCTCGAAGTGCTCGGCCAGCACCTGCGCTTCCGACTCGCCGGCGCGCACCAGCCACTCGCCGGCGAGGCGATGGCCGAGCGTGCGATCGCTCTCGGTGAGCATGCCGTAAGCCGCCTCGCGCACCAGCGCGTGGCGAAATCCATACTCGCGCTCGTCGGGAAAACGGCGATCGGCGCGCGGGGAAATCACCTCGCGCTCGACCATGTGCGCAAGCCATCCGTCGAGCTGCGTCGCCTCGGTCGTGTCGCCGAGCAGCGCCAAGAGGCCGCCGCGCCAGAAGACCTGGCCGAACAGCGACGCCGCGCGCAACACGTGTCGCGCCGCCGGCTCCATGCGCTCCAGGCGCGCCTGCACCATCGCCAGCACCGTCTCGGGCAGCTCGGCGCCCTTGCCTTCGGCGGCGGCGCGGATCAGCTCCTCGAGATAGAAGGCGTTGCCGGCGGCGCGCTCGACGATGCGCGCCAGCTCCGCGGCGTCGACACCGGCGCCGAGCACCTGCTTGGCGAGCCGCTCGGCGGCCTTGCGGCCCAATTCGCCGAGCCGGATCTCGTTGACGTCGCGCTCGGCCCACAGCCGCGGGAACTGCTCGTGCACGTCGGGCCGCGCCAGCGCCAGCACGAACAGCGGCTGATCGCGCAGGTTGCGCAGCGCCGCGTCGATGAAGCGCACCGTCGGCAGGTCGCCCCAGTGCAGATCCTCGAGCACGAGCACCACCGGCTGCCCCGCGCACTCGAACGCCAGCCAATCTTCCCAGGCGCGGCGCATCTGATCGCCCATGAGCGTCGGATCGCGGCGCGCCGCGCGCAGCGGCAGGTCGTCGTCGTCGGGGAACGGCGTGCCGACGATCTCGCCGATGAAGGCGGCGATGCGCGGCAGATCGATCTCGGGCACGTGGCGCGCCAGGCGCGCGCGCAGCTTTTTCTGGCGCACGCCGAGCGGCTCGCCTTCGAAGAGGCCGGTGGCGCGGCGGATG
>DASXOU010000534.1:0-15427 GCA_036494045.1 Polyangia bacterium
CAGCTGCTCGACGTTGAGAAGATAATTTCGCACCGTATGCGGCGACGCGCGCTTCTCCGCCTCGAGATGGCGGGCAAAGCGATCGACCAGCTCGTCCACGGGCTATGCCCGTGGACGGACGCGGCCCCACGGGCCGCGCGAGACTGTCGATCGACGCCGCTCGCTTCGCTCGCTCATCATGCGCCGATCCTACGCCCTCGGCGCACGCCGCGCGAAAATCGGGCCGCGTCAGTTGAAGTCGGTGAAGTTGATCGTGCCGAGCGAGCCGGTCAGCGGCCGCGAGTTGTGGTTCTGCGTGCCGATGATGACGCCGGCGGTCACGCCGCCCGCGACCACCAGCACGCCGAGGACGACGACGGGCACGACCCAACCGGGCCGCTTCTTCTTCTCGATCCTCGGCGTCCGCGGCGTGTTGTCGACGGCGACCTCCGCCCCCGGCGGCGCCGCCAGCTCCACGACCTCGCCCGCCGACACGTCGCCGTCCTTGTCGAGCTCGGCGCCCGACGGCGCGCGCACCTTGACCGTGTGCACGCCCGGCTTGACGTAGGTCGGGTCGCGCGCCGCCCGCCCGTCGATCTCGAGCGTCGAGCCGCGCGGCCACGACGGGATGCCGATGCGCCCGCAGCGCTTCTCGATCGACTTCAGATCGGAGCGCGCCTTGTCGACGAGCGCCGCATCGTCCTCGGTCGCGTCGTCGAGAAAGTGGCGCAGGTCGGTGGCCGCGCCCGGCAGATCGCCGAGCTCGCGCTCCGCCGCCGCCGCGTTCACCAGTAGCTTCGGGCTGGGATAGAGCGCGTAGGCCGCGCGAAAATCGGCGAGCGCCGCGCGCAGGTCGCCCTTCTCGAACAGCTGATCTCCCTGCGACAAGAGCACGCGCGCCTGCTGCTTCTCCTGCGAATCCTCGTCGCCGCGCGCGCCCGCCGCGGCCAGCACCACGACCGCGACGCACAAAAAGCGCATCACAGATCCTGAACGGGCGCCGCGTCGTGCGCCGGCTTCTGCGGCGCGGACGGCGCGTCATGCTTCTGCCTGGCGCGCACCACGATGCGGTCCATGCGCAGCTCGAACGTTCGATTCGCCGTCGACGGCGCGCTCGTCGTGATCGGGTGATAGCCGACCGCACGCACCAGAACGTGATGCGCCCGCGACTGATAGGGCAAGGTCAGCTTGTTGCCCTCGACCTTCTTGTCGTCGACGAGCACCTCGGCGCCGCGCGGCCACACGTGGAAGACGAACTGCACCGGCGCATGGCGCGACACCGTCTCCGGATCGAACGTCGTCGGCGCGTCCGACTTGACGTCCTTGTCGCCGCCGTTGGCGGCGATGCCGCCCTTGGCTTCGTCGTCGCTGGCGACCTTCGTCGGCTCGGCCGGCTTTTCCGGCTCGAGCGGCGTCACCCGCGGCACACGCGGCGGCGCCGGCGGCGCGCTCACGTCGACCTTCTCCGGCTTGCCCGCGGCCACCATGGCGACCGCGCCGCCGATGAGGCCACCGACGACGATGACGCCGAACGCGCGCCACGCCCAGCGGCTCTTCGGCTTGAGCTGATCGGTGTACGAGCGCGAGAACGCCGGATCGGCGTGCGGGTCGAGCGCCACCACCACCGACGGCGTGCGCGGGCCCTTTTCCACTTTGGTCGCGGGCAAGAGCGCCCGTGCTGCCGAGGCCGGCCGCGGCGTCAGCGGCGAGGCCAGCGCCTCCTCCGCCTTGGTCGACGAGTCGAGCTCGGTCTCGTCGGCGCCGGCGACCATCGCCGAGGCGCGGATGATGTCCGACGGCGACTCCGGCGCCAGCGCCAGCGCCTCGAGGCCGTCGCCTTCGAACGCCATCGTGCGCGCCGCCAGATCGCCCGGCTCTTCGCGCCCGAGCGCGATGCGCAGATCCTCGGCGAACTGCGTGGCGCGCTTGTAGCGATCCTCGCGCTTCTTGCAAAGGACGCGCGCGAACACCTCGTCCGCCTGCGCCGACAATCCCGGCGCCTTGCCCGCCAGCTTGGGCGTCGCGCCGTGGACGATCTGATACAGGATCGACGGAATCGACGACGCCGCGAACGCGCGCCGCCCGGTCAGCATCTCCCAGGCGATGGCGCCGAGCGAGAAGATGTCGCTCTCCGGCGTCAGCTCCTGCGTGCCCACCGCCTGCTCGGGCGACATGTACAGCGGCGTGCCGACCATCGCCTTTTCCTGCGTCAGCGTCGCCGAGTCGATGAGCTTCGAGACGCCGAAGTCGAGCACCTTGACGAAGTCTTCGCGCCCGCCGCGCCGCGAGAGAAAAATGTTGGCCGGCTTGAGATCGCGATGCACCACGCCGGCGGTGTGCGCGACGTCGAGCGCTTCGGCCATCTCGGCGATGATGCGCATGGCGCCGACGATGCCGACGCGCCCGCGCTTCAAGCGATCGGCGAGATCCTCGCCTTCGAGGAGCTCCATCACGAGGTAGGGCGCGCCCGACTCGGCCACCTGGTAGTCGAACACCTCGACGATGTGCGGGTGCGCCAGTGTGGAGGCGATCTCGGCCTCACGGCGAAAGCGCGCCAGCGTCGTGATGGTCGTATCGGAATCGACCGGCTTGGCGAGGATCTTGACGGCAAAGCGGCGCGGCAGGCGCACGTGTTGCGCCTCGTACACCACTCCCATTCCGCCCTCGGCCATTACGCGCTCGAGTCGGTAGGTGCCGTTCAGCAGGGAGCCGACGGCCGTCAGTGAAGCCTGTGCGGCCACTCTAACTCAGTGTACTACAACTTGGTTTCCGCGACCACCGAGTGATAGTTCACTTTGCTGCCATCGACGATGAGCGTCACGAACAGCGGCGCCGTGACCGCCTGCGTAATGGGGGCGGTCGTGATCGGCCCACCGGTGCCGCCAAGCATCTCGCAGGTCCAGGTCCCGTTCGAGTTGGTGAGCCGCAAGCGATAGAGCCCGCTCGGCGTCGAGCCGATGTTGGCGAGCGCGGGCTGCTGCGGCTGCCCGTTCTTGACCGGGTAGAGCTCGAGCTGCTTGTCGGTGGTCGAGATCAGGCACCAGGCGCCTTGGTTCGTCGAGCTCGTGAGGTTGGTGGTGGTGCTGAGGACGATGCCGGCGTCGGCGTCGTTCTGGTTATAGATGCCGTCGAGGAACACGTGCGTCTGCACGCGGACGTTGGCCGGCATCGAGTCGGTGGCGTTGCCGGTCACGATCTGGCCGTTGCCCATCGAGTCGAGCGTCATGAAGCTGTTCGACACGGTGTTGCCGCCCGGCCAGTGGCCGCTGGCGCTGTTGAATGGATCGAAGTAGACGAGCCGGTTCGACGCGGTGGCCACGTCGGGATCGCAAGCGTCGGGCAGGCCATCCGCGTCGGTGTCGACGGGCGCCGGATCGCTGTCGTCGGGGCAGAGATCGCAGAAGTCGGCGCGCCCGTCGGCGTCTTCGTCGGGCGCGCCGCCGACGCAGCCGGCCATGTCGGGACCAGGCGTCATCATCCCCGACAGATCCGATCCCGGCGGCGCCGCCATGTCGCCGCCGATCGTCATCTGCGGCAGCGCGGTCAGGTGCACGGTCATCTTGTTGCACCCGCTCGTCACCGCCTCGAGCTGATCGGAGCCGACGGCAAGCAGCGGGTCGCCGTCCGCGTCGCCGCCGTACGCTTGCACGACCAGGGCGACGTCGTACATCGGCCCGGGCGCCGGATCGGGATGCAACAGGAAGGTCGAGCCCGCCTGCTCGAGCGGAAGCGTCGGCCCGACGAGGATGTCTTTGGCGCCCACCATCGAGTCGTTGACCGAGAGCATCACGTGCAGGCGAACGACCTCGGACACCGGTACGTCGGAGTCGTGGGCGACCGTCACCTGAATGTCGGCGGACTTCGCGCAATCGCTGCCGCCACAGCCGGCGGCGAGCGAGACGATTCCGACGAGCAACATCCAACGCATCCAAGCGAAGGATACACCGGCTCGTCGCCGCTCGCATCTGGGACGGGCCGCCCCGCTGCCTACGGCCGTGCGCAGCGGCCCGGCGCGCATCTCGCATCACCGGCGGAGATGGCGCATTTGTGGCTCTGGGCGGGCCTGGTGGTGGTCGTCGTCGGCGCGGTCGCGCTCGACCTCGGCGTCCACCGTCACCAGCGCCGCCCGCTGACGCTGCGCGCCGCCGTCGGCTGGTCGCTCCTGTGGATCACGCTGTCTTTGGGCTACGGCGCGCTCGTCTGGTGGCGGCGCGGCCACGTCGCCGGCACCGAGTTCTACACCGCGTGGCTGCTCGAGAAGTCGCTCAGCTTCGACAACCTCATGGTGTTCCTGCTCGTGTTCACGCGCTTCAAGGTGCCCGAGGCCCAGCGCCATCGCGTGCTCACCTGGGGCATCCTCGGCGCGGTCGTGCTGCGCGGCCTCATGATCGTCGGCGGCGTGCGCCTCCTGCACTTCTGGCATCCGGTGGTCTACGTCTTCGGCGCCTTCCTCGCGTACTCGGGCGTGCGCGCGATCGTCGGCGGTGACAGCGACGGCGAGGAGCTGCCCGACAAGCGCTGGGTGCGCGCGCTGCGCCGCTTTCTGCCGATCGCCCCGCGCTACGAGGGGCGCCGCTTCTTCGTCGGCGGCGACGGCGCGCGCCGCTGCGGCACGATGCTCCTGTTCGCGCTCATCGTCATCGAGCTGTCGGACCTGATGTTCGCGGTCGACTCGATCCCGGCGGTGCTCGGCGTGACCCACGACATGCAGATCGTGCTGAGCTCGAACCTGCTCGCCGTGCTCGGCTTGCGCGCGCTCTACAGCGTCGTCGAGCGGCTGGTGGCGCGGCTGCGCCATCTGCGCTTCGGCATCGGCGCCATCCTGATCCTCGTCGGCGCCAAGATGTGCCTCGACCGCGTCGTGCACGTGCCGGCGCCGATCGCGCTCGCGGTCACGCTCGGCATCCTCGCGATCACGGCGGCGGCGTCGCTCTTCACGCGACCGCGGACAGCCACGGACCGAACGCCGCCTTCGCCCGCTCCGCGTGCAGCGCGCGACGCTCGCGCTTCTTAGCGCGCCCCTGCAGCGGCGGCAGCAGGCCAAAGTTGATGTTGGTCGGCGCGAACGGCTCGCCCGGCGCGCGCGGGCGCATGAGGTGATGATAGAGCGCGCCGAACGCGGTCGTCGGCGGCGGCGCCGGCACCGGGCGCCCGACGAGCCGGCCGTGCGCGAACAGCGCAGCCACGAGGCCCATCGCCGTCGACTCGATGTAGCCCTCGACGCCGGTGATCTGCCCGGCCAGGCGCACGTGCGGCAGCGCGCGCAGCTCGAGCTCGGCGCCGCAGAGGCGCCACGACTCGATGTACGAGTTGCGATGGATCGATCCCATGCGCAGGTACTCGGCCTGCGCGAGCGCGGGGATCATGGCGAAGATGCGCTTCTGCTCGCCGTAGGTCAGCCGCGTCTGGAAGCCGACCAGGTTGTAGCTCGTCGCCCAGCGGTTCTCGGCGCGCAGCTGCACGACCGCGTGGGCGTCGGTGTCGAGGCCGACCGGCTTCATCGGACCGTACGCGAGGACGTCGTCGCCGCGCTCGGCCATGACCTCGATCGGCAGGCAGCCCTCGAAGTAGCGCGGCTCCTCGAACGCGTGCGGCGCGACCTTTTGGCCCGCGCGCACGGCCTCGACGAAGGCGCGGTACTCGGCCGTCGTCATCGGGCAGTTGACGTAGTCGCCGCCGTCGTCGCTGCCGCGGCCCCAGCGCGAGCCGCGAAACGCGCGCGACCAGTCGATCGAGTCGGCTTCGACAATCGGCGCGATCGCGTCGTAGAAGTAGAAACGATCGCCGCACAATTTCCGAATTCGCGCGGCCAGCCCGCCGCCGACGAGCGGTCCGCCGGCGACGATGACCGGTACGCCCGCTTCGGGCAGATCCTCGGCCGGCCGCCTTTCGATTCGCACGTTGGGATCGAGCGCCAGCCGCGTCGTCACGAGGCGCGAGAACGCGTGGCGATCGACCGCGAGCGCGTCCCCCGCCGGCACCCGCGTCGCATCCGCGCACTCGACGATGAGCGACCCGGCCCGCCGCAGCTCCGCCTTCAAGAGCCCCGCCGGCGCCTCGACCGCATCCGAGCGCAGCGAGTTCGAGCACACCAGCTCGGCAAGCAGCGGCGTCGTATGCGCCGGCGACATCCGCGCCGGCTTCTGCTCGACCAGCGACACCCTGACGCCACGCCGCGCCAACTGCCAAGCCGCCTCGCAGCCGGCCAGGCCCCCGCCGATGACTATGGCTTCCGGTGTAAACATCCCTGAAAAAAGCTTACAGGGAGATCAAGAGATCAGGAGACCAGGAGGAGCACAAAACATAATTGGTCACCAAGCATGGTTGGGTTCTTCTCTTGATCTCCTGATCTCTTGATCTCCTGTTGTTTTTGGTCCGGTGATTGCGTGCGTTTTTTCAGGCGGCGTCGCCGGTGGTTTCGCCGCCTTCGGCGGTCTCGGGCGGGTTCTCGGAGTAGCCGCAGCCGTCGGCGACGCAGCGCATGCGGCCGCCGCCACGACGGTTCTCGCGCTTGACCAGGAACGGCGCGCCGCACTGCGGGCACGCCTGCGGCACCGGACGATCCCACGACACGAAGTCGCAGCCCGTCTTCGCGTAGTTGCTGCAGCCGAAGAAGACCTTGCCGCGCCGCGAGCGCTTCTCCGTGAGAAACCCGCCGCAGTTGGGCCGCGGGCAGGCGACGCCGAGCGAGATCGGCCGCGTCGTCTTGCAGTCGGGATAGCGCGAGCAGGCCAAGAACTCGCCGAAGCGCCCGCGCTTGACCAGCATCGCCGCGCCGCAGGTCTCGCATTTCTCGTCGGTGGTGGCCTCGGGCGCGATGCTGATCGTGCCATCTTCGGCGCGCAAGAACTCCTTGGTGTTCTTGCACTCGGGATAGCCGCTGCACGCGAGGAACTCGCCGTTGCGCCCCCACTTGATGACCATGGGCGAGTTGCACTTCTCGCATTTGAAGTCGGTCGGGATCTCTTCGCGCTTGAGGTCGCGCATGTGCACAGCCGCCTTCTCGAGGTCGACCTTGAACGGCGTGTAGAAATCACCGAGCAGCTTGACCCAATCGCGCTGCCCCTCCTCGACGCCGTCGAGCCCCTCCTCCATCGACGCCGTGAACGTCACGTCGAGGATGTCGGGAAACGACTCGACGAGCAGGTCGTTGACCTTGGTCCCGAGCGTCGTCGGATGAAAGCGCCCCTCCCGCTTCTCCACGTAGCCGCGATCCTGGATCGTCGACAAGATGTTCGCGTACGTCGACGGGCGCCCGATCCCTTTTTCCTCGAGCTCCTTGACCAGCGACGCTTCCGAGAAGCGCGGCGGCGGCTGCGTGAAGTGCTGCTCGGGATCGATCTTGTGCAGCGTGAGCGTTTCGCCCTCGTTGACCGGCGGCAGCGTGCGATCGCCTTCGTCGTCGGCTTCGCCCGTCTCCTCGGCACTGTCGGTGTACACCTGCGTGTAGCCGGGGAACTTCAGCACCTGACCGTTGGCGCGCAGCCCATAGCGCCCGGCGGCCACGTCGATCGCCGTCTGATCGTAGACGGCCGGCCGCATCTGGCACGCGATGAAGCGGTTCCAGATGAGCTGATAGAGCCGCACGTGATCCTCGACGTCGCGCAGCTTCTCCTGATTGCCGGCCGCGCCTTCGGTCAGAAGCCGCTTGACCGTCTCCGGATCGTACTGCGTCGACGTGGGGCGGATCGCTTCGTGCGCGTCCTGCGCCGACTTTTTCGACTTGTAGACCACCAGCTCGTCGGGCAGGTACTCCTTGCCGTAGCGCTCGGCGATGTACGTGCGTGCCTCGGCGACGGCGTCGTCCGACAGACGCGTCGAGTCGGTGCGCATGTACGTGATGAGGCCGACCGCGCCTTCGCTGCCGAGCTCGAGACCTTCGTAGAGCCGCTGCGCCAGCGCCATCGTCTTCTTGGCGGTGAAGCGCAGCTTGCGCGCCGCTTCCTGCTGCAGGCGCGAGGTGATGAACGGCGCCAGCGGATTCTTCTTCCGCTCCTTGCGGTCGACCTTCTCGACGATGAACTTGGCCTGCTTGAGCTCGGCGACGACCTTCTTCGAGTCCTCGCCGTTGCCCAGCTCCGCCTTGTTGCCGTCGATCTTGACCAGGCGCACGCGGAACGGCGGCGGCTCGTGCCCCTCGACGTCGGCTTCGATGGTCCAATACTCGACCGCCTTGAAGGCGCCGATCTCGCGCTCGCGCTCGACGACGATACGCACCGCCACCGACTGCACGCGCCCCGCCGACAACCCGCGCTTCACCTTCTTCCACAGGATCGGCGAGATCTCGTAGCCGACGAGCCGATCGAGGATGCGCCGCGCCTGCTGCGACTCGAACTTGTTGGTGTCGATCTCACCCGGATGCTGCAGCGCCTCGGTGATGCCACGCTTGGTGATCTCGTTGAACAGGATGCGTTTGATGTTGCTGTTGGAGCCCTTGATCTCCTGCGCCAGGTGCCACGCGATCGCTTCGCCTTCGCGATCGGGGTCGGGCGCGAGATAGACGACGTCGACCGCCTTCGCCGACTTCTTGATCTCGGCGATGATCTTGCCCTTGCCGCGGATGATCACGTACTCGGGCGTAAAGCCGTGCTCGATGTCGACGCCCATCTTTGACTTCGGCAGATCCATCACGTGCCCCACCGACGCCTTCACGGTGAAGCCGTTGCCGAGGTACTTCTTGATGGTCTTGGCCTTGGCCGGCGACTCGACGACGACGAGCGCTTTTTCAGCGCCCGACTTCGATTTCGTCGGCTTGTCGGTCGATTTGTCGACTGACGTTTTTGGTGCCTCTTTTGCTGGCGCCTTCTTCTTTGTCGCTTTGACGGATGCCATTTACCTCAACCGAAGATAACGCCCGCCCGCGGCGCGCGCTGCCAAACCACCAAGCTCCAGATCCACCACCATCGCTGCGCAGGTGCCGACCGAGAGGCCGGCGCGAAACGCGAGCTCGCCGACGTCGCGCGGGACATCGTCGAGCGCCGCGTAGATCTTTTGCGCCAGCGGATCGTCCGGCAGCGCCGGCGGCGCGGGCCGCCTGCCGTCGAGGACCGCGAGCACGTCATCGGCATCGACGACGGCGATGGCGCCGCCGGCGAGGATGAGCGCGTCGGTGCCGTGCGAGCCGGGCACCGCAGCGACGGGGCGCCCGAGCCAATGCATCGCGCGCACCGTGTGCGTGGTGCCCGAGGCCGGCTGCGCCTCGACCACGACGACGAGGTCGGCGAGGCCGGCGATGACCGCGTTGCGCGTGGGAAACGACAGCTTGCGCGGCTGCGCGCCGGGCGCGAACTGCGTGACCAGTGCGCCGCCCGAGGCGACGATCTCGTCGAAGAGCCCGGCGTTCTTCTCCGGATACGCGACGTCGATGCCGGTGCCGAGCACGGCGACGGTGCGTCCGGCGCCCGAGCGATCCGACTCGTCGAGCGCGCCGCGATGCGACGCCGAGTCGATACCGGTGGCGCCGCCGGAGATGACGTCGACGCCGGCCGAGGCGAGGCGCGCCCCGAGCTCGCGCGCCCCGTTCATCCCGCGCTCGCTGGCGGCACGGGCACCGACGAGGGCGACGGCCCTCCGGGCCGGGGTCCACGCTCCCCGGATCCACAGCGGCGACGGCGGCTCCGCCAGCGCTAGAAGTCGCGCCGGATAGCCGCTCTCGTCCGTCTCTATCGCCTTTGCGTCCATATTAATGATGCGGGAACCGGCCCGCAGGGACATAACGGATAGTCACAGTCTCCCGACCCGTCAAGGCGATTTGCCGAAGTCCGCGACTTTGCACATGGCCGAGCCCTTGCACACAATAGAAGCATGGGCAGACGGAGCCATTGGTGCTGCACCGGCTGCGGGTTCACCCCCGAAGCCGCGCAACCACCCACGCGCTGCCCGACCTGCGGAAAGTCGCGGGTCTACTTCGTCCTGACGACGTCGAAGCGCGTGGTGTTTGCGCGTCCGCTTTCGCGCTGGAGCTTGTTGGAAATCGATTAGCCCGGCGACGGAAGACGGTGTCAGAAGCGACCGAACGCGGCGAGCCCGGCGGAAGCCGGCCCGGCGGTGGGAACGACTGACACCGAAACGTTCTGTCGATCGTACACCCTGACCTTGTGATGCGTGAGCGCGCCGGCGACCAGCATGACCGCGCCGGCGGTCTCGATGAGCCCGTCGAAGACGAGCAGCCCGACGAGGAAGCGATTGTCGTCGTTGCCGCCGCCGGTGTTGATGTTCTGCGTCTCGAGGAACGGGCCGACGACGGGAACCGCGAGCTTCCACTCGTCGGCGAGATAGGCCGACGCCGCGTTGATCGACCACGACGCGCCGAGGATGACGAGCCCCGCGACCATGAGCCCGTAGTTCGGCTGCATCTCCTCGTGAAACAGGCGCGGCTGGGCGAAAGCCATCGGCTGCTGGAAGTAGTACGGCTGCTGATAATAGCCGGGCGGCGGCACCACCAGCGGCGGCGGCACCAGCGGCGGCGCCGGCGGCATCACCATCGGCGGGCCGGCCGGCGCCGACGGATACGGCTCCATCGGCTGCGGCGCCTGGGCCTCGTCGTACGGCTGCATCGGCTGCTGCGCATAGGCGCGGCCGGCGCCGACGAGGAGCGCGAGGGCAACCAGGAGGGTATGGCTACGGCGCATGGCTATCGCCTCCGTAAGCCATCTTACCACGTCTTATGAGGTGAATACTAGTAGCCGCGGCGTGCTTCGACGCGGTCGCCGACGCGCGACTCCACCGTCGAGTAGGTCACGAAGCCGGTCGCCAGATGGTCGCGCAGATCGACCACCACGATCTCGCCGATGGTCTCGCGCGGGAAGCGGTGATCGTCCATCGGGCCTTTGGAGAGCAGCGGCTCGTAGCCGTCGCCGCGGCGCGTGACCATGAAGCGGTTGCCGAGCTCGACGCCGTCGTCCTTGCCGCGATCGATGAAGACGAGATCGTCGTCGCCGAGGAGCTCGTGCGGGCGCAGCGTCGCGACCACCATGCCGGTCAGGTCGACCTTGCCGGGCACGGGCTGGACCACCTTGAACTGGCGCTTGAGCGGCCCGACGAGAAAGCCGCGCTCGATCGGGTTGATCGTGTCGACGAGCGCGACGCGCGCGATCCGTCCGTCGGTGACGGCGCGGACCTCGGCGTCGCCGAAGATCTCGACCATGTGGCCGAGGAGCTTGTTGGTCGTGGGATGGCGCACCGGCGCCGTGAGCTTGTAGACGGTGTAACGCTCGCCGACCTGGAACGTGCGATCGGCGGTCATGCGCACGTAGGCTTCGTCGAGCGTGCCGAGCATCAGCTTCTCTTCTTTGCTGCCGACGATCTTGCCCGCCTGCGCCAGCTCGCCCGGCTCGACGAAGCCGGTCTGCCGCAACATGATGCCGCTCTGCCGGTGGCTCTTGCCGATGATGCGCGCCGTCGGCATCGTGTTGTCCCTGGGCGCGACCGCCGTCGGCGCGCCGCCCGGCGGCAGGATGCGCAGCGTGTCGCCGGGATAGATCCAGTGCGGATTGGTGATCTGCGGGTTGTACGACCACATCTTGGGCCAGCCCCAGGCGTTGTGGTAGTAGCGCGACGAGAGATCCCAGAGCGTGTCGCCCTTCTGCACGACGTGGGTGTCGGGCGTTTCGGTCGACGAGACCTCGACGCCGGCGCCGGTTTCGCCTTCGAGCGGTGAGTCGTCGCCGAGGATGAGGCCCCGGCGCTCTTCCTTGCCGCCGCCGGGCGGCGTCGCCCTGTTCTCGCCCTCGGGTGGATTCTGCGGAATCGGCATGCCCGGGTAATAGGCGTGCACGCCGCCCGCCGTCGCCGGCGGCTCCTCTTGCGTCTGCGTCGTCGGCAGGCCCGCCTGGCTCGAGCTCGTGGTCGGAGTCATCGGCAGGTCCGAGGCGTTTTGCGCCTGCGCGTCGGCGCAGACGACGAAGCCGGCGGCGATGAGGATCAGCCGTTTCACTTCGGGACCTCCGTCGGATTGAGTTGCGCCAAGCGCTCGGAGGCGAGGCGCGCCGCTTCGGTGTGCGGATAGGTCGTGTCGACGGCGCGCAAGGTGGCGCGCCCCTTGTCGACGTCGCCCAGCGCGAGCAGGCTGAAGCCGAGCTTGAGCATGGCGTCGGGCGCCTTGTTGCCGCTCGGCCAGCGCTGCACGACGGCGCGGAACTCGGGCGCGGCCTTGTCGAAGGCGCGCTGATCGTAGAAGCACTCGCCGAGCCAGTACTGCGCGTTGTCGGCGTAGTCGTGGTGCGGATACTTTTTCACGAACTCGCGGAAGCCGTGCTCGGCGGCTTCGTGCTTGCCGGCGCGCAGATCGTCGTAGGCGCTCTTGTAGAGCGCGAGCGGCTCGGCGGCGGGCGGCGCGTGCTCGTTCGGGTGGATCGACGGCACCGGCGCGACGCCGAGGTTCTCTTGATCGCGCACGCCTATGTCCGCGTCGGAAAAGCGCGGCTCGCTCCTGGGCTCGATTTTGGCCTCGCCGCGCCCCTCGCGATGCGAGACGACGCGGGTGCCGTCGATGCGGATGACGGTGTGCGCGGGGTCGCTCGAGCGCGCGGCGCCTTCGAACACGATCTCTTCGCTCCCGTCGCTGGGGGCCTCTTCGGGCGGCGCATCCGGCTTGAGCGTCACGATCGGCAGCGGCTGCTTCGAGCGCCGAATCGCCGCGACCTTCTGGCTCTCGACCTGATCGGTCAAGAGGAAGACGCGGTTCTCGAGCTCGTCGATCTTGTGCTCGCTCGCGGCCGTGCGGCGCGTCTCGGCGTCGAGGCGCTTCGACAGATCGGCGAGCTGCGCGGATGAGGTGCTGTCGGCGCAGCCGCCGATGAGGAGCGGCGCAACCAAGGCGCCCGACGCGAAGATTCGGCCCAGCTTGGACATGTTCCCAGCGTGAAAGTGTACCGACGCCTTGGGACGGGCGCAAAAAACCGCTATGCTCCCCGTCGGTGAGCACTTCCGCGCCGCGCGGCTCGAGCCGCTACTTTCGCGTGCCGCTCGGCGAGATCGGCTACGTGCGCGCCATCGTCGAAGGCTACGACGGCGTCGCGATCGTGCGCGCGCCCGATCCCAAGCGCGGCGAGATCGAGTGGATCATCGGCGACGGAATGCAAGCGGAAGCGGAGGTGCTGATCGCGCGGCTCGTGCGCGAGGCCGGGCTCATCGAGATCCGGCGTCCCGACGATTGGCCCGTGTGCTAGCGTTTCGCGCATGCGAAAGCTCAGTTTGCTCGTGGTCCTGCTCGCGGCGACGGTCGCGCGCGCGCAAGCACCGGCGGTCGAGCTCGCCGTCACCGGCGGCGAAGTCACCTATCACCTCGTTCACAAGATGCACAAGGTCGACGCCAGCTCGCACAAGATCGAGGGCAAGGCGCGCATCGCGCCCGACGGCAAGGCGCAGGTGATGGTGCGCGTGCCGTCGGAGTCGTTCGACTCGAACAACGTCAACCGCGATGCGCACATGAAGGAGACCGTCGAGGCGGCCAAGTATCCGTGGGTCGAGCTCAAGGCGCTCGGCGACGGGATGACGCCGCCGGCGACGTTCCCGACGACGCAGCACAAGAGCTTCAAGGCGCAGCTCACGTTTCACGGCATTCAGCAGGTGTTCGACCTGCCCGTCGACCTGACCTGGGAGTCGGCGAACAAGGTGCAGGCGGCCGCGCACTTCGCCGTCAGCCTCGACACCTACAAGATCGAGCGGCCGAGCCTGATGTTCGTCAAGGTCGACGACGAGCTCAAGATCGAAGCCAAGCTGACGTTCGCCCGTTGATGCGCGGCAAGCGTGTCTTGGTTACCGGCGCGACCACCGGCATCGGGCGCGTCACCGCCGTCGAGCTCGGGCGCGCCGGCGCCGAGGTGGTGCTGGTGGCGCGCGATCGCGAGAAGGCCGAGGCCACGCTCGCCGAGCTGCGCGCGGCCGGGGCGCCGCCGGCGCACGCGCTCATGGCCGATCTGTCGCTGATGTCGTCGGTGCGCGCGCTCGCCGAGGAGGTGCGCGGGCGCTTCGATCGCATCGATGTCCTCGTCAACAACGCCGGCGCCATCTTCGGATCGCGTGCGCTCACCGCCGAAGGGTTCGAGCGCACCTTCGCGCTCAATCACCTGAGCTACTTTCTACTGACGCAGCTCGTGCTCGATCGCGTGCCGTCGGGCGGGCGCATCGTCAACGTCGCGTCGGAGGCGCATCGTGGGGGGCGCGTCGACTTCGACGATCTGCAGCTCGAGCGCCGCTACACCGCGTTCGGCGCCTATTGTCTGTCGAAGCTGATGAACCTCCTGTTCACGTTCGAGCTGGCGCGGCGGGTCGCCGGGCGCGGCATCACGGCCAACGCGGCGCATCCCGGGCCGGTGGCGAGCAACTTCGGGCGCAGCAATCGCGGCGTGTTCGGCTTTCTGTTCGCGCTCGCCGGGCCGTTCATGCTCACGCCCGGCAAGGGCGCGCGCACGCAGATCTGGCTGGCGTCGTCGCCCGACGTCGCCGGCGTGAGCGGGAAATATTTCGCCAAATGCCGCGAGAAGAAGCCGTCGCCGCGCGCGCTCGACGAGGCGGTGCAGAAGCGGCTGTGGGACGTGACCGCCGGGCTGGTCGGGGTCGGCGCCGGAAACGCGGCGGAAACGCGACCCGCCTAGAATCGTTGCATGGGCAACGGTGCGCTCGTGATTCGCGCCGCCGGCGAAGACGATCTGCCGGCGATCGACGCCATCTACAACCACTACGTCAAGAACGCCACCTGCACGTGGCAATACGAGCCGACGCCGACGGCAGAGCGGCGCGTGTGGCTGGCGGCGCACGACACCGAGCATCCGGTGACGGTGGCCGTGCTCGACGACGAGATCGCCGGCTTCGGCAGCCTGTCGGTCTACAACAAGCGCGAGGGCTATCGCTTCACCGTCGAGAACACGGTCTACGTGCATCCCGAGCGGCAGCGGCTCGGCGTCGGCCGCGCGCTGCTCGCCGATCTCATCGAGCGCGCGCGCGCCGTCGGGCATCGCACCATCATCGCCAGCGTGTCGGCGGATCAGGAGGCGA
Organism: Polyangia bacterium; assembly: GCA_036494045.1. GTDB lineage: Bacteria > Myxococcota_A > Polyangia > Palsa-1104 > Palsa-1104 > JAQBQH01. The sequence continues at coordinate 14,977 of DASXOU010000534.1, forward strand.
GCCTGGCGCTTCATCGCGCGCACGGGTTCGTCGAGGTCGCGCGGCTGCGCGAGGTCGGCTTCAAGTTCGGGCTGTGGCTGGACTGCGTGTACTTGCAGAAGATGCTGTAGCGCGCGCTTCGTTCTTCGCGGTTACTTCTTCATGGACGCGACGAACGCGTCCTGCGCCTTCTGCATCTCGTAGGGCGTCATGTCCTTCATGTGCTGGGCGAGGTTCCACTTGTTGCCGAACGGATCCTGCACCGAGCCCATGCGATCGCCCCAGAACATGTCGGCCATCGGCATCGTCACCTTGGCGCCCGCCTCGCTGGCGCGCTTGAACCACTGGTCGACGTTCTCGGTGTAGATCCACAACGACGCGGTCTGCGCGCCGCCGCCCATCTCGGGGAACACGTCGTTGACGAAGAACGTCGAGTTGCCGATGCGCATCGACGCGTGCCACACCTTCTTGC
>DASXOU010000535.1:0-2036 GCA_036494045.1 Polyangia bacterium
CGCGGGCTACAGCGCGCGTACGCGGCGCTCGGCGATCACGCAAAGCGCGCCGAGGCGCTCGCCGACGAGGTCGAGACCTTGAAGGACACGGCGCGCGGCGAGGCGCTGTTGCGACTCGGCGAATTGTACGAAGACGTGCTCGCCAAGCCCGATCGCGCCGACGAAGCCTACGGTCGCGCGCTCGAGCTCGGCGCCAATCCGCACGCGGCGCTCGGGCGGCTGCGCACGGCGGCGCGCGCGCGCGAGCCGGTGGCGCTGGCCGAGGCGATCGCGCGGCTCGAGCCGCTGGTGTTCGGCGACGGCGTCGGCGCGGCGGCGCGCGCGGTCCTCATCGACGAGCGCGCGGATCTGGCGCACAAGGCCGGCGACGTCGACGGCGCGCTCTCGCGCAGCGACGAGGCGATCGAGCTCGATGCGCACGCGCGGCTGCCGTGGCTGACGCGGGCGCGGCTGTCGGCGCAAGGCGGCGAGGTCGCCGATCTCGGCGACGCGCTCGAGGCGCTGGCGCAGCGCGCGGCCGAGCCGGCGCTGCAGTCGGCGTTGCAGCGGCGCGCCGGCCTCTTGGCGATGTCGTCGACGTCGCGCGCGACCAAGACCGCCGAGGAGGCGGAGCGGCGGCTGCGCACGGCGCACACGCTGACGCCGTCGGACACGACGTCGCTGGTGGCTTTGTGCTCGCTCGTCGTCGACGCCGATGCGCTGGGCGCGCGCGCCAAATTGGCCGACGGCGCGGCGCAGGTCGAGTGGCACGTCGAGCACGGCGAAGCGCTGGAAGCGGCGGGGCGCCTCGGCGAGGCGGCGGCCGCGACGTCGCGCGCGCTCGAGCTCGACCCGCGTCATCTGGGTGCGCTCGAGCTGATGCGGCGGCTGGCGCGCGCCGCCAAGGACGACAAGGCCTACGCGGCAGCGACGGCGCGCCTCGGCGCCGAGGTGCTCGAGGGCGAGCGCGCGGCCAGCTTCTATCGCGACGCCGCCGAGACCTTCGCCCGCGTGGGCGCGCGTCGCGAGGCGGCCGGCGCCTGGCGCGCGGTCCTCGATCGCACGCCGCTCGACGGGGACGCCGCCCGCCACGCGCGCGAGATCCTGTCGGCGCTCTACGCCGAGGACAAAGATCCGGGCGCGCTCGTCGAGCTCTACACGCATCGGCTCGATCACGTGCGCGGCGGCGAGGATCGCGTGCGCTTGTATCTCGATCGCGCGCAGCTCTTTTACGACGGCGGCGATCGCGACGGCGCCGAGAAGGATCTGCGCGCCGCGCTCGATCTCGATCCCGACGAGCCCGAGGCGCTGCGCCGGCTCGCCGAGCTGTTGGCGCTAAAGCCCGACGGTCGCGAGGAGGCGATCGCGCTCTTCGGCCGCTTCCTCGACGACGAGGACGATCGCGACAAGCGCCGCCATGCGCTGCAGCGCGTGGCCGAGCTCTACGAGGCGGCGGGCAAGGTCGACGACGCGGTGGCGCGGCTCGAGGAGGCGGCCAAGCTGGCGCCGAAGCCCGTCGACGCGCGCGCCGAGCACGAGAAGCTGGCGCAGCTGCACGTGCGCCAGCGGCAGTGGCAGCACGCGGTCGAGTCGCTGCGCAAGCTGTCGGACATCGTCGACGCGGGCAAGGAGCGCGCCGCCGTCGAGATCCGCGTCGCCACGATCTATCGCGAGGGCTTCTCCGATCCGCGCGCCTCCGTTGAGGCGCTGTTGCGCGCGCTGCGCACCGATGCGCTGTCGATGGAGGCGCTGTCGAAGCTGATGCCGATGCACGACGCCGGCCACGTGCTGTCGATCGAGCTCGAGGAGAAGCTGGAGCGCGCCATCGACGCGGCGCGCGCGCAGGCGACGGCGACGCCGATGGCCGAGCTGCCCTATCAGCAGCTGACGCGGCTGTGGGGTTGGCGCGGCGACGACGACTGCCGCTTGATCTCGGCGCAGGCCGAGGCGCTCGTGGCCGGGCGCGCGCCGCCGATCCGCGAAGCGGCCGTCGATCCGACCAAGGAGCTCTCGTCGTCGTCGTGGGATCGGATCTGGCCCGAGACGGCGCGCTCGGT
>DASXOU010000536.1:0-2965 GCA_036494045.1 Polyangia bacterium
AAGGCGCTGCTGATTCTTTTCGTGTGCGGCGCCGGCGCCGGCACCGGCTGCTCGGCGGTGCTCGATTTCCACGAATGCAACGTCGACGCCGATTGCAGCGGCAAGGGCGCGAGCCTCGTTTGCAACCCGTCGCATCAGTGCGTCGACACGACGCCGTGCCACGTGTCGGTCGAGGCGACGGCGCCGGGCAAGCCGCTGGTCATCGCCGGGCTCTACTTGTTGAGTGAGGAGAGCGACGGGCCCAACGATCACGCGATCCGCCAGGCCGTCGATCTGGCGGCGAGCGAGCTCAACACGCAAGGCGTGCCGGTGCGTCACGTCGCCTGCGACACCGGCGGCGACGTCGACGTCGCCACCCATGCGTTCGATCTCGCGGTCACGCAGTACGGCGCCGTCGCCGTGGTCGGGCCCAACACGTCGGCGGAGCTGATCGCGCTGGCGCCCGATGCGCGCGCGCGCGGCGTGGTCGTGGTGTCGCCGGCGGCGAGCTCGCCGCCGATTCGCGACCTCGTCGACGACGGGCTCATCTGGCGCACCTGCGGCAGCGACACCTTGCAGGCGGAGGTGCTGTCGACGCTGGTGCCGGCGGCGGATTCGCTCGACATCGTGTGGGTGACGATGGATCCGTACGCCGACAACCTGGAGAAGGCGTTCGTGGCGGCGTCGGGGCGCAACGACGCGCTCGGCATTCAGTTCGACAGCGGCGACGTCGCTGGCGCGGTGGGGCAGATGAACGATCCCGAGTACGCGCTGCTCATCGTCGACTTCGACGCGCCGGCGCTGGTGGCGGCGCTGGCGACGGCGGGGCAGGCGACGACGCAGTACCTCATGACCGATTCGGCGCTGACGCCGACCTTGTGGGGCGCGGGGCCGTACGACTTCACGTTCCTCTCCCGCATTCGCGGGACGGCGCCGGCGCTGCCGGCGTTTGCCGATCCTTCGGGGCCGGTGTTCGCGGCGTTCGAGGTCAGCTACCAGGCGGCGTTCAACCAGGAGTCGCCGGCGGACACGGCGTTCGTGGCCAACGCCTACGACGCGGCCTACGCGATCGCCATCGGCGCTGCGGCGGCGGGCGCGTCACCGACGGGGCACGCGATCGCGTCGAACCTCGGGCGCATGTCGGATCCGGCGGGGATGACGGTGAACATCGGGCCCGGCGATTACCAGGCGGGCGTCAACACGCTCGTCGGCGGCGGGACCATCAACCTCGTCGGCACGTCGGGGCCGATCGATTGGGACGGGCAGGGCGACGTGCTCACGGCGCCGACCGAGGTGTGGCAGGTCGCCGACGACGGCACCGGGATGCCGACGTTCAAGGTGGTCAGCACCGTCACGCCGTAACGTCGCGCGCGGTCAGCGCGTGGCGGCGAGGTTGAAGCCGGGGACGATGGCCCAGCCGTCGGCGGTCAGATCGCGGAAGATGTTGCAGTAGGGCGAAATCGTCCAGCGGCCGAGGAAGATCGAGAAGCCGACGCCGGCGCCGAGGAAGAGGGCAGCGTGGCGGTAGTCGCTGCCGGCTTGATCGTGGATGAGCGTGACGTCGGCGTCGAGGCCGAGGCGCGCCTGGACGGGGAAGTCGGCGACGAGCGACCAGACGAAGCCCCAGTGGCCGATGTCGGGGGCGCCTTCGACGGAGAGGCCGGGGATCAGCGCCAGCTTGCTGAAGGGGAAGACGAGGGAGACGCCGAGGGAAGGATAGAAGCCGGCGTGCTGGCGCTCGGGGAGGGTGATGACCTCGACGGCGCCGGCGTCGACGGCGAAGTCGACGGCGCGCGCGGGCGCGGCGACGAAGAGGACGGCGACGACGGTGGGGACGGCCACGGACGAGCGCAACGGCCCATTGTCGCACGGCGCGATTGCAATCACTTCGACTGCAATCGATTCGTTTGCAGTCGGTTCGAATGTATTCGTTGACGATATATTCACATCGTGTATAGTCGGCTCGTGACTCGCGAACAAGATCCCAAATACGAGCTGCCGCTTCAGCCGGTGACGTTCCACATCCTGCTCGCGCTCGCCGAGGGCGATCGGCACGGCTACGCCATCATCCAACAGGTCCTCGCCGCCACCGGCGGGCAGCTGCGCATCCCCGCCGGATCGCTCTACCGATCGATCCAGCGCATGCTCGAGCGCGATCTCATCGCCGAAGTGCGCACCCGCCCCGCCGTCGGCGAGGACGACGAGCGCCGCCGCTACTATCGGATCACCCTCTTCGGCCGTCTCGTCGCCCAAGCCGAGACCCACCGCCTGGCCAACCTGGTGCGCCTCGCGCGCGCGTCGGGCCTGGTGACCAGCAAGGGCTGACGATGCGTCCGCCGCGCTGGTATCGCGCGCTCTTGCGCCTCTACCCCGCGTCGTTCCGCGACGACGCGGGGTAGAGCGCGGCCGCGGCGATCCGACGCTGCTTCTGCCGGCGCTGCGCGCGATCGTCGGCGAGATCGATCCGGCGCAGCCGATCTCGAACGTGCGCCTCCTCGACGACATCGTAGTGGCGCAGATGGCGCCGCGACGCACGCAGCTCGCGATGCTGCTCGGCTTCGCCGGTCTCGCGTTCGTGCTGGCGGCGATCGGCATCTATGGCTTGTTGTCGTTCGCCGTCTCCTATCGCGCGCAGGAGATCGGCGTGCGTATGGCCGTCGGCGCCACGCCGGCGTCGATCCTCGGCATGGTGCTCAAGGAGGGCCTGGTGCTGGCGGCGGCCGGTGCGCTCGTCGGTGCCGCCGTCGCGTGGGCGGCGGGACGCTCGCTCGAGGCGCTGCTCGTCGGCGTATCACCGACGGACGCGCCGACGCTGGCGGCGGCGCTCGTGCTGGTGCTGTTGATGACGCTGGCCGGCAGCCTGGTGCCGGCGTGGCGCGCCTCGCGGCTCGATCCGGCGCGGGTCATGCGCGCTGAGTGAGGCCGCGCCGCGCGGGCGTGTTAGGCTCGCGCGCGATGCCGGTGACGCTCGGGTTCAGCGTGCACA
>DASXOU010000537.1:0-1732 GCA_036494045.1 Polyangia bacterium
CGGCGCGGCGCACGCGGCGCCGGCGCGCTTGCGGCTCGATCCCGAGAGCTACGGCAGCGCCAGCTTGCGCGTGCTGCTCGGCACCGAAGACGATCCGCTCGGCGGCTTCGTCCCGCCCGAGCTGCGCGCACGCTTCGCCGCCGCCGGGCGCGGCATCATCGACGCCTGCGCGCGCGCCTGGCCCGCGCCGCTCGGCGCCGACGACGCGCGCATCCACGGCGACTGCCACCTCGGCAACCTGCTCGCCGGATCGAGCGGCTTCTTCTTCCTCGACTTCGACGATTTCCTGCACGGCCCCGCGGTGCAGGATCTGTGGCTGCTCGCGCCCGGCCGCGACGACGACGCCGATCGCCAGCGCGCGCTCCTCGTCGACGGCTACCAGCAGATGCGCGACTTCGATCGCGGAAGCTTGCGCCTGGTCGAGCCGCTGCGCGCGCTGCGAATCTTGCGCTACGCCGCGTGGATCGCGCAGCGCTGGCGCGATCCCGCGTTCCAGCGCGCCTTCCCCGACTGGGACGAAGCGAAGTCGTGGCACCGCGAGGTCGCCGAGATGGAGCAGCAGCGCGTGCGCGTCGAGGAGGCGTTGCGGCGGTAGGTTGTCCGACGGTGCCCAGCAGAATTCGTGGGACTCTGCGCCGTGAGCCGGCCGCAGCGTGAGGGGGAAACCAACCGTGCCGTGACAAAGCCCTCCGAGGACAGAGGGAGATCGGTGCTCGTTCCGCACCGTCGCTGGTTGCGCTCAACATCCCGCCGTCCGCGCCGACGTTGGCGTCGCCGAAGATCACGACCGACGCTCGGCACGAGTCTCCCCCAAAATTCTGGGAGGACACCGACGGACAGCCCACGCCTACGCCAGCGGCCACCGGATTGCCGCTGCTACGCGCGCGAACATCGACAGTCGCGCCCGCGCCGCGCCATACGCGAGCTTCGCCGCGCCATCCATCGCGCTGATCGCCCCCTCGTCGACGCCGAGCCCATGCCGCGCCCGCTCCAGCACCGACGCGCACGCTCCCACACCATCGACGCGCACGCGCCGCGCCAGCTCCTCGGGCTGCTCGCCCGCGCGCGCGACGTAGCCCGCGTCGCGCAGCCCGACGAGCGCGAGCTGCCACAGGTTCGACACGCGCTGCTCGATCGTCTCCGGCCACAGCGGCTGCCGCAGGTGGCGCAGCACGATCGCGCGCCGCAGCGGCCGTAGCGTCAACGTCGCGACGATGAAGGCCGCCGCGCCGACGAAGAGCGTGAGCAATAGACGCATCAGCCCCGCCGCGTCCGCCGGCGCATGCCGCGGCGCCGCGCGCATGGGCGCGATCACCGTCGGCGCCGCTGCTGGATGCGCGGCCGGCGGATCGATCGTAGGCGCCACCGGCGGCGAGTGCTCGATCGGCGCTTCCGTCGGTGCGGTCGGCGGCGTCTCGGCGATCGGCGCCGGCGGCGAAGGCGCGGGCGGCGGCGGAATCACCGTCGGCTGGCTCGGCTCGACCGGTGCCGTCGGCGGCAGCGGCGCGACGTCGCCCGGCGCGTGCGCCGGCAGCGTCGGCACGGACGGCGAAATGGTCGCCACCATCGGGCCGACGCCCGCGCCGCCGGGCACGCCCTGGCCGCGATCGCACGCCATGCAGTTGACGCCGACGCGCGCCGGCGGCCGCTGCACGCCGTGCGCGACGTCGAGATACTCGCGCACGCGCACGCGCGGCGCCTCCGCCGTCACCAGCGGACAGCAGGGCACGCC
>DASXOU010000538.1:0-7397 GCA_036494045.1 Polyangia bacterium
CAAAGCAACAGGGAGATCAAGAGATCAGGGAGACGAATTGGTTGTTTGGTCCTCCTGATCTCTTGATCTCCCTGTTGACTTTTCTGCGCCCAAAAATTTGCGGGCTTTCGCGATCCACCTGAGCATGCTCACATGAGCTTCGAATTCCCTTGTCCCTGGTGCGGCTGCGACACCAAGGTCCGCGGCTCGGAGTCGGCGTCGTGGCGCTTCCGCATCCCGTGCGACCTGTGCAACCGCGACATGATCGTCACGTGGGACGGCGGCCTCGTGGTTGGCCGCGCCGCGCAGCCGATCGCGCGCAGCGACGAGGAGACAGTGCGCATCCGCTTGGCCAAAGCCGGCTGAGGTCGTATTGTCGCCCGCATGGGCGACCCCACGGGCAACAAGGTCCGGTTCTTCGTCGAGGGCGGTTTAGCGACGCTGACGCTCTCCGATCCCCCCGCCAACACCTACAGCTACGAGATGATGCAGGAGCTCGACGCGGCGATTTTGCGCGCGCGCATGGACGACGACGTCCATGTCCTCGTGCTGCGCGGCGACGGCGACAAGTTCTTCTGCGCCGGCGCCGACATCAAGATGCTGGCGACCGCGAAGCCGTCGTTCAAGTACAACTTCTGCCTGCACGCCAACGAGACGCTCAACCGGCTCGAGCAGACGCCGAAGCTGGTGATCGCGGCGCTCAACGGCCACTGCGTCGGCGGCGGGCTCGAGGTGGCGATGGCGTGCGATCTGCGGATCGCGAAGAAGGGCAAAGGGAAGATTGGGCTGCCCGAAGTGTCGCTCGGCGTTTTGCCCGGCACCGGTGGCACGCAGCGGCTCGCGCGCCTCGTCGGGCGCAGTAAAGCGATCGAGCTCATGGCGCTCGGCGCCAGCCTGAGCGTCGAAGAGGCGCACGCGCTCGGCCTGGTCAACGCGCTCGTCGACGAAGCCGGCTTCGACGCCGCCGTCGCCGACTACGCGCGCAAGTTCGTGCCGCCGAACAAAGCGGCCAAGGCGGTCGGCGCGATCAAGCGCGCCGTCGTAAGCGGGCTCGAGATGGACTTCCACTCCGGCCTCGCGCTCGAGCGCGAACTCCAGCAGCAGCTCTTCGTCAGCGACGACGCCAAGGAGGGCATTGCCGCCTACGTCGACAAGCGCGCGCCCGCGTTCAAGGGGCGCTGACGCGCCGACGCGCGAGCGCCAGCAACAACAGGATTGCGACGATGCTCGGTATTGCACCCGACGCGTTGGCGCCATCGAGCGTGTAGTCGCAGCCGCTCGAGCCCGCGCTGCCGCTCGTCGAGGCATCGCTCGCAGACGCCGCAGAAAGGTCGACTTCGCCGAGATCTGCTTCGCTACCGAGATCGTCGCCGGCCGCCGCTAGATCGGGCGCCGCGGCTGAGCCCATGTCGGCCATCCCCTGCGCGATGAGCCGTACGCCGCCGTGCGCGTAATCGACGATGAAGTCTTGGCCGTAGATGGTCGTGTGCGCGTCCTGCGGAAGGCCGGCGAAGGTGCCGTTCACCGGTGCGCCGCTGAGGACGACGAACTGCGTGCCGGCGGGGAAGGGTCCCGTTGCCGTCGAGACCACCTGCAGCGCGCAGTCGTTCAGCGTGATTGCGCCGTCGGATACGATCTGCGTGTAGCCGGTGCCGGCAGTAGTTCCCGCGAGCACGAAGTAGCAATTCGCACCGCTGGCGAACACGATGCCGGTGTGCGTGGTCGTGAAAAGCGAAAACGGCATGGCGCCCGTGCGACCGACGGTGTCGCCGAAGGTGATCGCGAAGCTGCCGGTCGACAGCGACGTTGACGGAGCCGTCACTGTCAGCGTGCCGAGGTATTGCTGCGTGCCGATGTTGGTCACACTGGCCGCGCCGAGTTGTGTCGCGCCGTTGACCGTGAGGTCCGCCAGGGGCGTCGTAGCGCCGACCAAGCCGCCGAACGTGGTCGTGCCCGTCGTCGTCAGCGGATCCGCGCCGTCGACGGTGGCGTCGAAGCTCACCTGTGGGCTCGTGACGGTCATGCCGGTGGCGAGCGTCAGAGCGGCGAAGAAGTGCGCGCTCGTCGTCGCCGTCAATGTTCCGCCGGCCCAGGTCGTCGGGCCGTGCACGGCGAAGGTGGTGAGTGGGGTGACGCTGCCGATGGCGCCGTTGGCTTGGTATGTCGTCGCTGCGTTGATTGTGAGCGCTTTGGCCCCGTCAACGCCGTTGTCGTGCGTGACGTTGGCGCCCGTCCACGTCGTGTCTGTGTCGAGGGTGATCGCGCCGGTGTAGTGCTGGTTGCCGGTGGTGACGACGGCCGTCGAGTTCTCGGCGTTCGTCATGGTCGTTGCGCCACTGACATCGAGCGCGGTGAGTGGCGTCATGCCGCCGAGCGCGCCGCTGAAGAACGCGTCGCCACCAATGGTGAGACCGTGCGCGCCGTCGATGGTGCCGAAGAAGTGCACGCTCGACCCGGTGAGCGTCATGTCGGCGTCGATCACGACGTTGCCGTAGCTCTGCGTCTGGGCGTGCACCGAGCCGCCGTTGAACGTCGCCTTGCCCGACGCGACCGTAAAAGATGTCAAGGTCGTGTTGCCGTTGCCGATGTCGCCAGTCAGAGTGCTGTCGCCGTGGAGCGTGAGCGTTGCGGCGCTGAGCGGAACGACGTCGCCGAGTGTGATCGTCTGGGCGACGAGAGATGCGGCCGTCTGCAGCCCGAGAGTGCCGACGTAGATCTGCGTGCCGGTGCACGCGGTCAACGCATCCGGCTCGATGAAGCCGCCCGTCGGCACCGCAAACGACAGGGACCGCGGCCGCCCCGCGGCACCGACGGCGCTGCCGAACGAGATGTTGCCGCTGCCGGTGATCTCGGCGACAAAGTCGTACGAGCCATCGACGGTGCTGTCGAGGCTGCCCAAGCTGATATTGCCGCCCGCGCTGAGGTGCACGTCGGTCGAAATGAGCGTGTTCGGGACGACCATGTATCCAGGAACCGTAAAGTCGCTGGCGAAGGTGACGTCATCGAGGGCCGCGAAGAAGTTCGCAGTCAGATCCGCCTCCGGCCCGCTCACCATGGTCGTGCCGTCGCCGCTCCAATCGGTCATGTTGGCCGATAAGCTGATCGGCTCGGTCGCGCTGATGACGATGGTCCCGCTCGCCTCCGAGACGGTAGCGCTGGCGTCGTCGGTAGGTGGTGCTTGTAGCTCCAGTGAGCCGCTGGTCAACACCAGCGACGCGGCGGCATTGGCCGAGCGCGCGGCAGCGACAAGCGCGAGTACACCTATGATGCGCACGGCGAGCGACGGCAAGATACCTCCTCCCTCGAGAGTACCCCGCTACTTGGTCAGCGTGAAGGTGTCGATGATGGTGCCGTCGTTGCCCTTGGCGGTGACAGCGATGCCGCGCGAGTGTGAGGAAAAGTGGCGATTACTTGGCGACACGCTCTCGCGTGCCACGAAGCCCGCGGGCGGCGTCGTTAGAAGCGGAGGCGCGCGCCGAGCGTCGCGCTCGTCGGGTCGAATTGCGGCGCCATCGTCAGTGTGGCGCGCTCGGCGCGCTCTTTGCGCCGGCCGCCGATGACGTAGACCGCGGTACCCGCCAGCGCCAGCGCGCCGCCGGCGGCCACCAATGGCGCGCCCAGCATCACGAAGTCCGTGTTCAACCACGGCGGCTGCCCACACCCAGCGGGGCCGCAGTGCGCGTTCAGCCGCTCGGGAATCGTGGCGGCGACGACGAACATGATCTGTCCGACGAGCGTCAGCGCCGCGCCGACGCCGATCAGCGCCGCGCCGGTGACCTTCTCGTGATGCGCGCGCACCAGGTCGGGACGCGCGATCGGCTCGGCGTGGCTCGTCGTCGCGATCGACAGCAAGGCGGCGACGGCGGAAAGGCGTGCCATGCGAACCTCCGACTACTTCGCGACATGAGACTGCTTGGTAAACCGAAGCACGAGCGCGGCGGCGGCGAGGAGCGCCAGATCGCGCGCCGCGGTCCACGCGGTCACCGGGCCGGAGTTGCCGCCGAAGCAGCCGCAGTCGACGTTGATGCCCGCGCGCACGACGTGGACGATGGCGACCGTGAACATGACGAGGAGCCCGATCGCCGCCAGCGCCGCCGCGCGCCGCCACTTTGCCGGTGCGACGATGAGCGCCGCGCCGACGACGATCTCGGTCGGCGGCAGCGTCACCGCCAGCCACGGCGCCAGCTCGGCGAAGAAGCGATAGTTCGCGATCTCGGTGGCGAACGCCGTCGGATCGCCGAGCTTGAGCGCGCCGGCGACGACGAAGAGCGCGCCGACGACCAGCCGCGCCGCGAGCACGACCACGCTCATGGGTTCGAAGCTTTGGATTCCTTGCATTCGGCACACGGTCCCGAGGCGCAGGCCAGCCCCGCCGACGACCACGCGGCAAAGCCGCCGTCGAGCACCGCCACCTTCACGTCGGGATGGCGCCGCTGCAGGCTCTCGGCGACGGCGCGCGCGTCGTCGGTCGACGCGCCGTAGACCACGATCGTCTGCGCGTGCGAAAAGTGCGCGAGCGCGTCGACGGCCGTCTTGCCGCCGGCGTCGCAGGGAAGGTGCACCGCGCCGGCGACGTGCCCCTCGGCGAACGCGCTCTCGCCGCGCGTATCGGCGATGACCACGTTCGCCCGCCCGCACAGCGACGAGGCTTCGTTCGGGCTCATCACCGTCGGTGACGGCGCGCCGTGCTCGCTGCCCGTGCACTCGGTCGGCGGCGCGAAGGCCGCGATTCGGAGCCCGTGCGGGCGCGCGGCATTGCCCGCCACGCCCAACGCAGCGGCGGCGACGACCAGCACGAGCGCGCGAATCACCGTCGGCATTTGCCTAACGCTAGCTCAACAAAGGGCGTCGCGCACCGATTCCAGGACGCGATCTTCGCGCAGCTTGCCGAGCGCCTCGTTGAGCGCCGCCGCCTGCGCCTCGCGGTGCGACATCTCGCTGCGGAGCAGCACCAGCGCGCCCGGCTGCGCCAGCGCATCGGCGCGCACCAGGAACTTCTCGACGATCGGGATGTGCACGTCGGCGTCGTGCAGCTCGCCGAGCGTCTCTTGCAGCGGCTGCAGCCGATCGAGAAGCGCGCCGATCTCCGCCGGGAACGCCGGCTGCGCCAGCTCGGCGAGGTAGCGCAGCTTCTTGGCGCCGATGCGCAGCTTGTGCGCGGTGCGCGCGTCGATCGACTTGACGACCGCGGACACGCGCCGCTTCGAGTCCTTGAGCCGCTGCGCCATCCGCCGCCGCACGCGATGGCCGCCGAGCTTGCCACGCACGCTCAGGCCCGCCAGCGCCGCCTCCACCGACGGCACGCCGTCTTCGGTCCAGGTGCCGAGCGCCGCCTTGAGCTTCTCGAGGCGCTTGGGCAGCTTCTGCTCGCGCTCGTCGAGCAGCGCCTGCAGCCCGACCTTGTCGCGCTCGGAAGCGGCCGCCAGCTCTTCGCGCAACCACGCCAGCTGCACGTGGAGCTCGCGCACTTCGCCGAGCGCGTCGCCGAGCGCGGTCGCCGCGTTGTAGGCGTCGCAGAGTTGGTGCTTGCGATCGAACAGCGCGAGCGCGGCGCGCAGGCGGCGCGAGGCCACCCGCATGTCGTGCACGTCATCGGGATCGGCGGCGCCGGTCAGCTTCTCCTCGAACCGGCGCACGTCACCGAGGCGTGCGGAGATCGACGCGCGCGCGGCGTCCTCCAGTGTCGTGTTCGCATCCAAACCTTCGATCGGTGCCGGCTTCGACATGGCGTCCCTCGCCTCCCCTGTAGCTGCCGATGCATTATACTGATCCGTTCATGCGAAGAGCGGTCCCACCTGATTCGCCCGCCCGCGCAATCGTCGACGACGAAGTCGGCATTCTACGCCGGGTTCATGCGCTGTTGGGACGCGAAGGTGACGTCGCTGTGAGCGGGCCGACCGCGAGCGATTTCGAACGTGATCTCATCGCGTTGCGCGACCAGCTCGCCGACGAGAAGCCGGAAGATCTGCCGTCCCTCGTCGAGCAGATGACCCGCGTCTCGGCGCTGGCGGCGGGGCGGCGCGGCGGCAAGGCGGCGCTGCCCATCGACGCGGCGTCGCCCTATTTCGCGCACATGAGGCTGCGCGCCGAGGGACGCGCCGGCGAGCCGCCACGCGAGCAGGACGTACTGATTGGACGGCGCGGGCTCATCGATCGCGCGGCCGGCGTGCAGATCGTCGATTGGCGCGACGCGCCGGTGTCGCAGGTCTATTACCGCTACGACGAGGGCGACGACTACGACGAGGAGGTCGCGGGCGGGACCTTGCGCGGCGTCGTCGAGGCGCGGCGCAACGTCACCATCGCCGGCGGCAAGCTGCGGCGCATCGGCTGCCCGCAGGGCACGTTCGCGGCTTCGGGCGAGGGCGAGTGGTTCGAGCTCGCCGGCGACGAGGTGGCGCTGCTCGCGGGCGGGCAGGGCACGGCGGCGCGTCCGCCGCGGCCGGGGCCACCGACGGCGCGCGGCAAGCGACGGATGGAGCCGGCGCGTTCGTCGCACGAAGCGAACAAGGCGCTGCCGGAGATCGCGGCGCTCATCGATCGCGCGCAGTTCGAGCTCATCACCGAGCCGTCGTCGGGGCTGGTCGTCATCCAGGGCGGCGCCGGCTCGGGCAAGACGACGGTGGCGCTGCATCGCATCGCGTACCTCGTGTTCAACGACGTCAAGCACTTCAAGCCGTCGCGCTGCCTGTTCGTGGTGCCGTCGGAGGCGCTGGCGCGCTACGTCGCGGGCGTGTTGCCGGCGCTCGGCGTGCAGGGCGTGCCGGTGATGACGTTTCGCAGCTGGGCGCGCAACCTGCGCAAGCGGCTCGTGCCGGCGGCGCCCGATCGCTACGCCGAGGACACGCCGGTGGCGGTGGCGCGCCTGAAGAAGCATCCGGCGCTGCTCGCGCTCGTCGAGGCGGCGGTCGACGTCGAGCTCGCCGCCGCGCGCGCGCAGCTGGCCGAGCGGATCGGCGATTCGCCGGGCGCGGCGTGGGTGCTCGAAGCGTGGGACAAGAGCGCGGGCAGGCCGGCGGTGACGCGCGCGCGGGCGACGCGACGCCAGGTCGAGCGCGGCGCGCAGGGCCAGATGGATCTGGCGGCGGCGACGGCGCACGCGGCCGAGCAGGCGCTGCGCAAGATCCAGTCGCGCCTCGGCGACGTGCGGCGCATCTTGTTCGAGCTGTTCACCGATCGCGGGCGGCTCGAGCCGTTGCGTGGCGATGGGGTTCTCGAGCCCGCCGGCGCGCGCGAGCTCGACGAGCTGGTGCGCTGGTGCACGGTGCAGCTCGAGGAGGAGAAGCCGCCCGAGCTCGAGGGCATCGACGAGGAGCGCATGCGGCCCATCGACGGCTTGCCGCTCGACGACGGCTCGGAGGAGGGCGGAGCGCGCGCGCGGCTCGACGAGGAGGACGACGCGCTCCTCTTACGGCTCTATC
>DASXOU010000539.1:0-2870 GCA_036494045.1 Polyangia bacterium
CACCAGGCAGTCGGCCGGCGCCATCTCGAGCCGCGTCGCCGCCAGCAAATAGCCGTCGGGAAACGGTTTTCCACGCGCCGTGTCCTCCGCGCCGAGGAACCACGGGAAGCAGTCGAGGACGCCGAGCGCGCGCAACACCGCCTCGACCTCGGCGCGGCTCGATCCCGAGACCACCGCGCTCGAAAAGCGCGAGGTGAGACGCCGCACCGTGTCGACGGCGCCGGGCAAAACTGCGAGCCCTTCGTCGCCGACGAGGCGCACGCGCTCGTCGCCGGCCGCGTGCATGAGCTCCTCGTAGCCGAGCTTGACGCCGCCGTTTCCGACGAGGTGGTGATAGATCTCGTGCCAGCCGTGGCCGATCACGAACTCGCGCTCCTCGTCGCTGAGCGGCCGCCCCGCACGTTCGAGCACGCGCGCCACCGCCTCGGCGTTCTGCCGCTCGGTGTCGGCGAGCGTGCCGTCGAGATCGAAGAGGACCGCGCGCAACATTACTTGCAGTCGCCGATGCGCTGCCCGCTCATGTGCTGGATCATCTTCACCGTGCCGCCGCCGCGTGGGTTGGCCATCTCGAACGTCGTCGTGCCGCTGTACGAGTCGCCCGAGTAGGTGATCTGGCCGGTGCCGGTCGCCGTGTTGCCGCGCGGGTGACAAGTGATCTTGTAGTTGACCGTGTTGCCGCTCACCTTGACGTCGGGTGGATCGCAGTCTTTGGTCTCGGCCTGGATCGCCTGTTTCGGATCGTCGGCCTGCGACTGCGTGATGCATTTTTCGAACGTCTGCGGCGGCATCTGTCCCATGCCCGCCATCTCCATCTGGACGGTCAGGCGCCAGTTGCCCGCCTTCTGCGGACCCTTGGCGAAGGCGACGGCGGCACAGCCGAGCACTGCAACGACAAAACCGGTCTTCTTCATGAGCTCTCCTAGGCTGGTTTTCCGACGGTGGTCGGCGCGGCGGCGAACATCGCGCGCACGATGTCGTTGATGCGATGTTGCGTGTTGATGAGCAGCGTCAGCCGCGGCAGCGCCGGCGAGCGCTCGGCGAGCTTCTCCTGCATGAGGCGCAGCTGCCCGACCCACTCGGCGTGCTGCGGCAGCTGCGTCAGGCGCGGCTGCGTCAGGTTGATCTCGACGTAGATCGCGACCTGCAGGAAGTGCAGCTGCGCGAACAGATCGAGCGCCGAGCGCGTATCGGTCAATTCGGCGGCGTGCACGGCGCTCATCGCGATCACCTGGTGCAGCGCATCTTGCGCGGCCTCGAGGCGGCCGCCGCGATACATGACCGAGAGCGCGGCGCGCGCGTTCTGCAGCATCGAGGTGAGCGCGAGCTGCATCGCCGAGTCGACGCCGGCGCCGGCACGGCCCGCGCGCAGGACGAAGCGCATATCGATCTCGTTCGGCTTCGGCGCCTGCGGATCGGCGGCGTCGGTGAGCGCGCGGACGTCCTTGTCGAGGAGGATGCGCGCGATCTCGACCTCGCGCGCGACGCTGGGCAAAAGCGGCGTCACGTCGATCTCGGCGCCCTCGAGCACGCGACGATGGCCGCGCACCGCCAGGTTCTGCTTGTACGAGATGAAGTCGGTGAGCTCCTCGGTGTAGCGCGCGACCACGTAGACGGTCTGCGGCAGCTTGAGCCCGTCGGTGCGCACCTGCTTGATCTGCGTGTCCCACAGGATGAGCTCGTTGCCGCTGCCGTCGATGGCGCAGCCCGGCTGCACCTCGATCGAGAGATCGCCGCGGCCGGAGACGAGGAGCTCGCCGGCGTAGCCGATGACGACGCCGGGGCCGTGGCAGCGCATGTTGTGCCAGCGGTGCTTGTCGAGACGATAGGTCTCGTTGTCGATCCAGTCCGTGTAGTAGGTAACGAGCCCTTTGAAAAAATTGAGGCGCTTGAAGCCGGGCGGGCCCCCCGCGGGCTCGGACATGGAGCCATCGTATCACGTGCTAAGCTCGCGCCGCCCGGCCCGGGTGGCGAAATCGGTAAACGCAGGGGACTTAAAATCCCCGGCCGAAAGGCGTGCGGGTTCAATTCCCGCCCCGGGCACCACCGCCGTCAGTGCAGCGGGCGGAGCTCCAGCGGCGCGTCGGAGACACCGGCGGCGACGAGCCCGAGGTGGGTGGCGCGCTTCGGCAGCTCGCCTTCGAGGAACTGCGAAATCTCGGCGCGCCCGCTGCCCTGGAAGCGCTCGGCCACGTGCGCGAAGGCGCTGTTGGTGGCGACCGAGTGGCAGCCCACGCACGTCGACGCGTTGACGATGTTGGCGACGGCGGCGTCGCTCAGTGACACGACGGAGCCGTCTTCGCTGCCCGTCGGCACCTGGTACTCCGCCGGAAAGTCGACGGCGCCGCGCTGCAGCGCCATCTGGTTCGCCTCCGCCCACGCCAGAAAGTCGGCCGACGACGACGCGGCGATCGGATCCACTTGCAGCGGCAAGAGCGACTGGTGCAACTGCGCGTCGGCGCCGAGCTGGAACTCGCGAAGCTCCCATGCCGCCGGCGGCAGCGACGGATCCTGCGGCCCGACGAGGAATTCGTTGGTGCGAACCCGCGCGAGGTTCGCCGGCGTCATCAGCGGCGCATAGATCGCCTGCAGCGCCGATTGCAGCGCCGCGCCCGAGAGCGGCGACAGCGCGACCCACGTCTGCGCAGTGGTGCGGCAGCGCGCGCCGTCGTCGGGCTGGCGCATCTCGATGATGACCGTCATGCGGTGGCGGCGATCGCTCACGCCGGTCGCGAGCGCGTAGCTGACGCGCGCCTCGCCGCAGCTCGTGGAGTCGGCGAGGTCGAGCCGGTTCGACAGCGAAGTGGGAACGAAGCCGATCTGCGAAGCGTCGATGAGGCCGGCCGACGTGCGCGGCAGGGCCGAGATGAACG
>DASXOU010000540.1:0-6441 GCA_036494045.1 Polyangia bacterium
GGCGGCTGCTCCACCATCGCGATGTCCGACGTCAGCTCGACGACCTTCTTGAGCATCGCCTGCCCGGTCTCGGGGTGGACGATCTCGCGACCGCGGAAGATCACGACGAGGCGCGCCTTGTTGCCCTCGGACAAGAAGCGACGGATGTGTTTGACCTTGAAGTCGAGATCGTGCGCGTCCGTCTTGGGACGGAACTTGATCTCCTTGTAGGTCACCGTCGACTGATGCTTCTTGGCGTCCTTGCGCTTCTTCGAGTCCTCGTACTTGAACTTGCCGTAGTCCATGATCTTGCAGACGGGCGGCATGGCTTTGGGCGAAACCTCGACGAGATCGAGGCCTCCTTCCTCGGCGATGCGCAGCGCCTCGGACGTGTCGAGCACGCCGAGCTGCCCGCCATCGGCTCCGATGACGCGCACCTGCGGAACGCGGATCCGGCGGTTCACGCGGTAAAGGTCTTGCTGAACAGGGCGACTTTCGAATGGTTTGCTAATGGTGCTCTCCTATTAATTACGTTGAGCGGGCGAGTATAGAGGAAGCTGGCCTTCTTCGCTGAGACGATCGGCGAGCGCGTCGACGCTCATCGGCTCGAGCTGTTTTCCGTCGCGGAGACGGGGCGCGACGGTCCCCGCCGCCACCTCCTTGTCGCCGATGACGAGCATGTACGGGATCTTCTCCAACTGCGCGCGGCGGATCTTGGCGCCGAGCTTGTCGTTCGACAAGTCCAGGTCGACCCTGATTCCGCGCGATTTCAACTTCGCGGCGACGTTGCGGGCGAACGCTTCCTGCTTCTCCGAGACCACGACCGCCCGCGCCTGCACCGGCGCCAGCCACACCGGGAACGCGCCGGCGTAGTGCTCGACGAGGATCGCGATGAAGCGCTCGAAGCTGCCGAAGATCGCGCGGTGGATGACGATCGGCCGATGGCGCGCGTTGTCCTCGCCGACGTACGTGAGGTCGAAGCGCTCGGGCGCATTCCAGTCGAGCTGGATGGTCGCGCACTGCCACTTGCGGCCGAGCGCGTCGGTGACGTTGATGTCGATCTTGGGGCCGTAGAACGCGGCTTCGTTGGGCACGGTGTCGAACGCAATGTTGTTCTTGGTCAGCGCCGACGCCAGCGATTGTTCGGCTTTGTCCCAATCCTCGAGCGCGCCCATCATCTTTTCCGGGTTGCGCGTAGAGAGCTGGAAGGTCGTCTGCATGCCGAAGACGGCGTAGACCTTGTTCACCAGCGCCAGCAGCGACGTCACTTCCGCTTCGACCTGGTCGAGGCGCAAAAAGATGTGCGCGTCGTCCTGCTGGAACTGGCGCGTGCGCGTGAGCCCACTCAGCGTGCCCGACGCTTCGTTGCGATGCAGGATGTCCTGCGAGTGGATGCGGAGCGGCAGCTCGCGGTAGCTGTGCAGCTCCATGTTGTACATGAGGTAGTGCGACGGGCAGTTCATCGGCTTGAGGCCAAAGTTCTGGTCCTCGGCGACAATCTTGAACATGTTGTCGGCGTAGTGCTGCCAGTGGCCCGACTGCTCCCAGAGCGCCTGGTGGTACAAGAGCGGCGTCTTGACCTCGACGTAGCCGGCGTCGTCGAGAAGCAGGCGCCGCATGAACTCTTGCAGCGTGGTGTAGAGGACGGTGCCCTTCGGCATCCAGAACGCCGAGCCCGGCGCCAGCGGATGGAACGCGAAGAGGCCGAGCTCCTTGCCGAGCTTGCGGTGGTCGCGCTTCTCCGCTTCCTCGCGCTGCTTCAAGTACTCGGCGAGCAGCTTCTTGTCGGCGAAGGCGGTGCCGTAGATGCGCTGCAGCATCTTGTTCTTCGAGTCGCCGCGCCAGTACGCGCCGGCGACCGAGAGCAGCTTGAACGCCTTGATCTCGCCCGTCGACTTGACGTGACCGCCGCGGCACAGATCCACGAACTCGCCGTGCGAGTGCAGCGTGATGCGCTCGCCCTCGGGGATCGCCTGCGCGAGCTCGACCTTGTAGGGCTCGTTGCGCTTCTGAAAATAGTCGATCGCCTGCTCGCGCGTGATCTCCTGCTCCTTGAAGGGCAGGTCGGCGCCGACGATCTCGGCCATCAGGGTCTCGAGCTTGCCGAGATCCTCGTCGCTGAAGTGATGCTCGACGTCGAAGTCGTAATAGAATCCGGTGTCGATCGGCGGACCGATCGTCAGCTTGGCGTCGGGCCACAGCCGCTTCACCGCATCCGCCATCACATGCGCGGCGCTGTGACGTAGTTTCTCGAGGTCGTTCACGACAAGGGCGTGCGGAGTGACAGCGTTGTAGGCACGGGCGGGATTGAACCGCCGACCCCTACCGTGTCAAGGTAGTGCTCTACCACTGAGCTACGTGCCTGATTCAAAAACAAAGTCCATGTGTCGTAGATCTTGCGACGGGTTGTGTCAAGCGGATTCCCGTTGCGCGCGGGCGCGATCGGTCCGCAGATGTAGCCGGACCTTCTGCAGGAACTCGTCGAGGCCGAACGGTTTGACGAGGTAGCCGTCGGCGCCGGCAGCGATCGAGTTGCGCTCGACCGCTTCGCCGGTCATCGCCGTCACCATGAGGACCGGCACGCGCGCGGACGACTCGCGCGACTTGAGCTGGCGGCAGATCTCGATGCCGTCGGCGTCGGCGAGGACGATGTCGAGGATGACGAGATCGGCTTCGTCGTCGATGGCGACGAGCGCGTCGGCGCCGGAGGTCACCGAGACGACCTCGTAGCCCTCACGCTCGAGGACGAACCGGGTGAAGTCGAGGATCTCGAGCTCGTCCTCGACGACGACCACGCGGGCGCGCCCTTCGGGCCGGCGCGCGGCGCGGCCGAGGAGCTTGCCGAGCCCTTCGGTCAAGCGCGCGCCGTCCGACGGCGAGACCACCAGGTCGGCGCGGCCGATGGGCCCGCGCACGTCGGCGACGACGACCACGGGGAGCTGCGCGGTGTCGTCGTCCTTCTTGAGCGCCTCGAGCGTGGGGCCGATGGTCGAGTCGGGCGCCGGCAGCGCCAGCACCACGACGTCGGGGCGATGGCGGCGCGCGCGACGCAGGAGCTCGTCGACGCTGCCGGCCCACAAGACGTCGATCGGCTGCAGCGCCGGCGAGGCGAGCAGCGGCTCGAGCGCGGCGCGGCCCGAGGCCTCGGCGCCGACGAGGATGAGCGCGCGGCCGGCCGGCATCGGCGCGGCGTGCTCGGTGACGTCGGCGGCCGGCAGGCGCACGGTGAAGGTCGAGCCGCGCCCCTCGGCGGAGTCGACGCTGATGTCGCCGTTGTGCAAGGTCACGAGCTCTTTGGCGAGCGCGAGGCCGAGCCCGGCGCCGCCGAAGCGTCGCGTCGACGAGGCGTCGACCTGGTAGAAGCGCTCGAAGATGCGCGCGCGCGCGTCGACGGGGATGCCGATGCCGCGATCGGCGACCGAGACCTCGACGGTGGCGCCGCGCCGTTCGGCGTAGACGTCGATCGATCCGCCCGGCTGCTCGGTGAACTTCTCGGCGTTGCCGACGAGCGCGCGGAACACCTGCTCGAGGCGCGAGCGATCGCCGAGCACGGGCAGGGCCTCGGTGCCGAGATCGAGCCGCAGCGGCAGGTTGCGCGACGCCAGCCGCTCGCCCACGGCGGTGGCGGCGGCGGCGACGGCCTCGCGCAGATCGAAGCGCGTCATCGACATCTCCATGCGCCCCTCTTCGCGCCGCGCCAGATCGAGCAGCGTCTCGATGAGCTCGACCAGCCGCTGCGTGTTGGCGGCGGCGATCTCGAGCCCGCGCCGCTGCCGCGCGTTGACCGGCCCGAGCGTGCCGCGCAAGAGCAGATCGTTGTAGCCCTTGATGCTGACGAGCGGCGTGCGCAGCTCGTGCGACACGTTGGCGAGGAGCTGCGTCTTCAAGCGATCGAGCGACGCGCGCTCGAGGTTGCGCTGGCGGATCTCCTCGAGCTGCTTCAACGACGTATTGTCGCGCGCCATGCCTTCGAGCACCGATACGCGCCCGCCCGGCTCGCGCACGGGATAGAGCGAGAGCTCGAGGATCGCGCGCTCGCCGCTCTTGGCCGTGATCGTGAGATCGAAGGTGCGCGGCGACATCTCCGCCAGCCGCGAGAACGACGCCTCCCATGCCGGCCGCTGCTCGGGCAGGATCAAGCTGCCGAACAGCGTCGGGTCGCGATAGAACTCGTCGGCCGAGTAGCCGGTCAGCCGCTCGATGGCGCGGTTCACATAGAGGATGCGGCCGCTGTTGGCGTCGACGCGCATGATGACGTCGGGCGCGTCTTCGACGAGCTTCTCGATGCTGCGCTCGCCGCCGCCGACGGGCATGCCGCGACCACCGGCGTCGACGGCGATGGCCATGAGGCCGGTGGCGCCGTCGGGCAGCGTGATCGCGGTGGTGGTCAGATCGAAGACGCGGCGCACGCCGTCGCCGCAAGCGACGTCGACGCGGTGACGAAGGACGCCGCCGCTGTCATAGAGCGGGGTCACCTCGCGCAGCATCGCATCGCGCTCGTGGGGATCGGGCAGGATGACGGCGAGCCAGCTCTCGCGCGTCAGCTCCTCGGCCGACCAGCGCGTGAGGTCGAGGAACGCCTGGCTGGCGAACAGCAGGCGTCCGCGCGTCGACGCCACCGACGCCAGCGGCGCCACGGCGAGCGTCTGCCATTGCGGTAGGCCCGCCAGCGCCGGATCGATGAACCCCCTTTCCGCCATCCCCCGCCTCTCTATCAGTTCGTGTAGAACGCGTCGATGATCTCTTTGTATTTCTCGCTGGTGAATTTACGCTTGACCTTCAAGGTGGGCGTGAGCTCGCCGGTGTCCTGCGAAAAATCGTGCGGCAGGATGGCGAACTTCTTGATCGACGAGTAGCTCGGCTCGCGCGCGTTGAGCTCGTCGATGTACTTCTGCACGAGCGTCCGCACCTTCTCCGACTGGGCCAGATCGCCGACGTTGCCGAAGGGCACGCTGTTGTCGCGCGCCCACTTGCCGACGTTCTCCTCGTTGAGCGTGACGAGCGCAACCAGATACGGTCGTTTGTCGCCGTGCACCATCACTTGCGAGATGTAGGGCGTCGCCTTGAGCGAGTTCTCCAGGTTCTGCGGCGCGATGTTCTTGCCGCCGGCGTTGACGATGATGTCCTTCTTGCGATCGGTGATGCGCACGATGCCGTCTTCGATGACTCCGATGTCGCCGGTGTGGAACCAGCCGTCGGCATCGATGACTTCGCGCGTTGCCTCGGGCTTGTTGTAGTACTCCTTCATCACCGAGCCGCCGCGAATGAGGATCTCGCCGTCCTCGGCGATGTGCACCTCGAGCCCCGGCACCGGTACGCCGACCGAGCCGAAGGCGTACTTCTCGGGACGGTTGACGCAGCTGCCGGCGGTGGTCTCGGTGAGGCCGTAACCCTCGAGGATGAGCACGCCGGCGGCGTGGAAGAACTCGGCGATCTCGCGCGACAAGGGCGCGCCGCCGGAGACGAGAAAGCGGATTCTCCCGCCCAAAACCGATTGGATCTTGTGGAAAACCAATCGGGTTGCCAGGCGATTCTTGAGCGTCAGCGCCAGAGGAACCGGCTGATGGCGCTGTTTGTATTTGGATACCTGCTTGCCTACCGAGAATGCCCAATCGAAGATGCGCTGCTTGCCCGGCGAGGCGGCGTTGCGATTGCCGAGGATGCCGAGATAGACCTTCTCGAGCACGCGCGGCACCGCGCACATGAAGGTCGGCCGCACCTCGCCGAGGTTGTCCTTGATCTTGGCGATCGACTCGGCGAAGGCGATGCGCGAGCCCTTGGCGATGGTGGTCCACTCGAGGATCTTGGCGAAGATGTGCGCCATCGGCAGGAACAGGAGCTGCTCGTCGCTGTCGTCGACGGGCAAGACCTCCTTCATCGAGTCGCACTCCCAGACGATGTTCTTGTGCGTGAGGACGACGCCTTTGGGCGGTCCGGTCGTGCCCGAGGTGTAGACGAAGGTGAAGCTGTCCTCGGCCTTGATCTCGGCCCAGCGCTTCTCGAGCTCGCCCGGATGGGCGCCGAGCCACTTGTCGCCCTCGACGCGCAAGTCGCCGAGCGACATCAGCCACGACTTGTCGCCCGGCTTGATGACGTCGTCGAGCTTGAGCTCGCTGCGCCCTTTTTCGTCGGGCTTGTCGAGCTTGCAGGTGGGCTCGAAGTACACGACCTTGACGACGCCCGCGAGCTTGTCGCGCTCGGCCATGAGCTTTTGCAGCTGCGCCGGATTCTCGACGAAGACGATCTTGGCGCCCGAGTCGTTGATGATGTACTCGCACTCGTGCGCGAGGTTCGACTGATAGATCGGGACGGTGACGCCGCCGGCCATCAGGATCCCGATGTCGCAGTAGAGCCACTCGGGGCGCGTGTTGGCGAGGACGCACGAGCGCTCGCCCTTGCCGACGCCGAGCGCGAGCAGGCCGCCGGCGATCTCGCGCGACGCCTTGTCCCAGTCGGCCCACG
>DASXOU010000541.1:0-8585 GCA_036494045.1 Polyangia bacterium
ACCGGGAACTCGAGCCCCTTGGCCTGGTGCACGGTCATGACGCGCACGACGTCGTCGCTCTCGTCGGCGACCTGCGCCTCGGCCGCCTGCGCCTCGCCGCCCGGCGCCGCCGCGCGCCGCAGCCAATTGGCGAACGCGCGCAGATCGCCGCCCTTGGCCTCGAACTCGCGCGCCTTGCCGACGAGGCGCATGAGGTTGGCCACGCGCTGCTCGCCGTCGGGCGTCGAGGCCAGCACCGCGACCAGATCGCCGTCGTCGACGATGGCCTGCGCGCACGCCGCCGGCCCCAGCCGATCGGCGACCAGGCGCAGCTCGCGGAAGCGCGCGCGGAAGCGCTCGAGCCCATCGCGCTCGGCGGGCGGAATCGGTGCCGGCAGCGCCGTCGCCGCGTCGAGCAGCACGCGCGTGCGCAGCGCGCCGGCGAGCGACAGCCGCGCCACGGTCTCGTCGGAGACGCCGACGATCGGCGAGCGCAACAGCGCCACCAGCGACAGCGTGTCGTCGGGATCGTCGATCACCGACAGCGCCGACGCCAAATCGCGCACCTCCTGCGCCGCGAAGAAGCCGCGCCCGCGCACGACGAAGTACGGGATCGCGTGCGCGCGCAGCGCATCGAGGTAGTCGTAGAGATGCGTGAAGCGGCGCAACAGGATCGCGACCTGCCCCAGTTTCCGCCCGCTCGCGCGCAATTCGGCGATGCGCCGCGCGATCGCGCGCGCCTCGCGCAAGCGGCAATCGGCGCTCGGCCCCACGGCGACGGTGATGAGCTCGGCGCCCGTCGCCAGCGTCGCCGGCGTGTCCTTGCGGAACGGGCGCAGATCGTCCTTTTCCGGCTCGTAGCCGTCGAGCGCGCGCGCAAACAGCGCGTTGGTCAACGCCAGCAGCGCCGGCGCCGAGCGGCGCGACTCGACCAGGAGCTCCTCGGCGCCGCCACGCGCGATCAGCTCGTCGGCCGCGCGCGCGAACACCGCGACGTCGGCGCCGCGGAACTCGTAGATCGACTGCTTGCGATCGCCGACGACGAACAGGCGCGCGCCGTCGTCGTCGGGCTGCCGGCCGCCGACGAGCCGCACGATCTCCGCCTGCACCGGATTGGTGTCCTGGAACTCGTCGACCAGCATGGCGTCGTAGCGCGCGCGCGCTGCGCCGCGCACCGCCGCGTCGTCGCGCAACAGATCGCGCGCCATCGTCAATAGATCGGCGAAGTCGACGACGCCGGCGCGCCGCTTGTAGGCGCGATAGTTTCCGTCGACCGCGGCGACGAGGCGCGCCAGCGCGCCCGCCAGCGGCGCCGCGCGCAGTGACGTCTGCGCGTCGACGAGCGGCTCCTCCGCGTCTTGCACGGCTGCGCGCCACTCCTTGGTCGCCTTGACGTTGCCGCTCATGCGCTTGACCGCGCGCACCACTTCGGCGACGTCGTCCCCGCGCGCAAAATCGAGCGCCGGCAGGCGCGCGCACAGCTCTTCGGCCGCCGTGCGCGTGCCCTTGGCGCCGGCCGCGATCTCGGGCAAGAGCGACGGCAGCCGCCGCGCGATCGCAGAGAAGCGCGCCACCGCCGCGTCGAGCTCGGCGCGCACCGCATCGGGCGCGTAGTTGGCGTCGAGCCCCTCGGCGCCGCGACCCTCCTCGGCGCGCCGCGCGCGCAGATCCACCAGCAGCTCGACGAGCCCGCGCGATCGCCCGACGGCGCGAAAGTTGTATTGCGCGACCAGCTCCTCGACCGCGTCGTCGCCGGCGGTGAGCGCGTCGAGGATGGCGCGCTCGGCCGCTTGCGTGGCCCGCGCCGACACCTCGGCTTCATCAAGCAGCGTGTACTCCGGATCGAGCCCGGCGCGCGCCGCGTGCCGGCGCAACAAGTTGCCCGCGAACGAGTGAAACGTCCCGATCGGCGCCGCGCCCAAGGAAGCCAGCGCCTCGGCCCACGCTGCGGCGTCGGGCAGCGCCACGTCGAGCGCGCGCGCCGCTTCCGTTAGCGTCGGCTCCAAACGCGCGATCTCCTCGGGCGCCGCCACGATCGCGCCGAGGCGCGTGCGAATGCGCTCCTTGAGCTCGCCCGCGGCCTTCTCGGTGAACGTGACCACCGCGATCTTCCCCGGCGGCACGCGCCGCCGCGCCGCGGTCACGCCGCCGACGAGATGCAGATAGAGCGTCACCAGCGCGTGCGTCTTGCCGGTGCCGGCGCCGGCGCGCACCACCAGATCCTGCGGAAAGCGCGCGATGCGGTCGAGCATCGTCATCGGCATCGTCGGCAGCGTCGTCGTCACGCGTCCTCCGCGCGCTTGAGCTGCCGCACCCGACACGCCGCCTCCATGCCGCAGCGATCGCACGCCTCCTCGACCGGCAGCACGCGGAAGTCGCCGCTGCGCATGCGCGCGTGCAGCGCGCCCAGCTTCTCCACGAAGTCCGCCGGCTCGGTCACCGCGCGTGTCGCCGACGCCTCGCGCAGCGAATAGAAGCACGCCTCCACCGTCGGCAACCCGAGCTCGGCGCGCGCCGCCGCCGCGTAAATGGGCAGCTGCCAGCTGGTCACGCACAGCGCGTCGTCCTTGATCTGCTCGGTGAGCGGCTTCTTGCCGCCGGTCTTGTAGTCGAGCACCATCGCGCGCCCCGGCCCCACGTCGATGCGATCGATCTTGCCGCGCACCCAGACGTCGCCGAACGGCAGCGGCCCGAACGCGCGCTCGAAGTAGGCCGGCGTGCAGCCCTCGGCCGGCACTGCGTCGGCCTCGGCGCGCAACACCGCCTGCACGCGCTCGCGCAGCCGCCGCTCCTCGACGGCAAACAGCGCCGGATGGCCGAGCGGCTCGGTGCGCCGCCACTGCCCGATCACGTCGTCGCACACTTCGTCGGCGAGATCGACGAGCGCCTCGTCGACGACGAGCGGAAAGTGCCCTTCGGCCAGCAGGCGCGAGTAGAGCTGCTCGAGCACGTCGTGATAGAGCCGGCCGAGCGTGCGATGGTCGATCTCGTCGTCGACCTCCTCGAGCTCGCCGACGCGCAAGACGTTGCGCAAGAAGAACTTGAACGGGCAGGCCGCGTAGGCCTCGGCGCTGGTGGCCGACAGCGCGTCCTCGCGCCGGCCCGGCAGCTTGGCCGCCGCCAGCGCCGCCACCAGCTCGCCTTCGCGCAGCGCGCCGACGAAGCCGTGCGCCTCGACGTCGCCGACGAAGAAGCGATGGCGCTGCCGCTCGACGGCGACGAGGTGCTCGAGCCGCCCCAGCCGCGGCGAGTCGTGCTGCGCCAGCGCCGGGAGCAGCGCCGCCGCCTCGACGTCGAGCGCGCTCAGCCGCGAGGCGCGATCGCCGCGCACCTCGAGCACCACGCGCGCGGTCGCCTCGTCGACGGTGCGCGCGTGCAAAAGGCGCGGGATCGGATCGCGCGCCCACTCGACGATCTCCTCTTTGCGTGGCCCCAATTCGTCGACGAGCGGCGAGCGCAGCATCGGCGCACCGTCCTCGTTGCCGCGCGTCCACGACAGATGCGCCGCCTCGGCGCTGCCGAGCGCGACCCAGAACGCGAGCGCCGCTTGATCGATCGCCCGCACCGCCAGCGGCAGCATGTAGCCGCCGAGCGCGCGGTTGAGCACGGCGCGCTCGTCGTCGCCGAGCAGCGGATCCTCGGCCGGCCGCGCCGGCACCTCGCCGTCGACGAGCCCGCAGGCGAACAGGTGCCTGAAGCGCCGTCCCGCCAGCCCGGCGAAGTCGCCGAGCTCGACCGCTGCGCCGCGCACGCCGCCCGCGCGCGCCCGCGACGACGCCAAGAGCTCGCCGAGCATTCGCGCAAAGCGCGCCCGCGTCCACCTGGTCGCGCGCAGCCCGGCCCGCGCCGCCGCGCGCGGCAGATCGGCGAGCGCCACCTCGAGCTCGCGCATCGCCGCCTGATCGCGCGCGATTGCCCGCGTCTCGTCGGCCGCCACCGCCGCCGACGCGCTCGTCCGATCCTTGCGAAACCCACGCGCGCGCTCGAACAGCTCCAGCTTGTCGAGGAGCGCCCGCAGCCGCGACGCGTGCTTCTCGATCGTCGCCTCCGCCGGCAGCGACTGGATGCGCTCGACGAGCCAATCGACGTGCTCGCAGATCGTCTGCGCCTTGCCCGCGCGCAACACCTGCTTGAACTGCCCGCGCGCCCACGTCGCCAGCCCCTCGGCATAGCCGCGCCCGGTCGCGTCGGTGACGTAGGCCTCGCGCAACGCGCGCGCGATCTCGTGCGGCAGCGCCGGCCCGTTCTTGCCCTCGGCCGCGCCGGCCACGTAGCGCGAGGTGATGAGCTGGATGAACCGCTCGCGCGGAATGCCGTCGTCGGCCAACGCGAGCAGCTCGAGCGCGATGCGCACCGGCGGCGCCTCCGCCGCGCTCGGCGGCCGCCGCGACGCCACCGGCACGCCGTAGCGCGCGAGCGCCGTCTCGAGGAGCGCGCGCCGCTCCGCCGTCGCCGCGCACACCGCGATCGTCTCCGGCGGCACGCCGGCGTCGACCAGATCGCGCACGCGCTCGGCCACCTGCCGCGCCTCCGCCGACGGCGTCGGCGCCCGCGCATAGTCGATCGCGCGCGCGCGCGGCAAGGACGCCTCGACGCGCTCGAGCCGATGCGCGTCGTGCCGCGCCTCGAGCGCCGCCAGAAGCGGCGCCAGCGCCCGCGCCGCCGACGGCGACAGCTCGCCCACCGCCGGCACCACCACGCGCACCGCGAGCCCGCGCGCCAGCAGCGCATCGAGGAGGCGCAGCATCGCGCCATCCCACTCGACGATGTCGTGCGTCTCCACGACGTCGACGTCGGCCAGCATCGGCAGCGCCGCGCCGCCGGCGATCGCGCGACAGCCGGCGCGCCACAGCGCCGCCTCGTCGACGAGCCCGCCTTGCGCGAGGTGCCTGTCGTACGCTTGCAGCCGCGCCGCGATCTCGCGCGCGTGCGCCCCGGCCATGCCGCCTGCGTCGAGCGCCGCGCGCTGCAGCTCGCCCGGCCCGACGTCGACGCGCCCGAGCGCGCCGAAAATTTTCCCCAGGCTCCGGCGCAGCCCGCGGCTCGACGCGATCGACTCCAGCACGCCGCCCGCGCCTTCGGCGACCACGTCGACGACGAGCCGCTCGCCGATGGGCCCGAGCCGCCGCTTGTCGCCCGGCCCTACTGCGTTCGCAGCCGCTTCGACCAGCTCGCGCGCCGTCGCCCGCCCGAGCCCCAGCTCGACGATGCCGCCGGCCGCCAGCGCGCGCCGCCACTCGGCCTCGACCGCCTCCGCCGTCGCGTGCAGGTGCAGCGTCGCCACGCTGAACACCTTATCAGATACGATCGCCTATGCCAGCCCGAGCGTCATCAGCCGCGCGCGCAGATACCACTTCAGCTCCGCGCGCCGGCGAAACCGCGGCACCGCCGCGAAGGTGTCGAGCGCCTCGCGCGTCGCCGCTTTGGCGCCGGCCGCGTCCTTGAGCTCACGCCGAACGCACGCGACCAGCACGCGCCCCTCGACCGACGACGAGTTGATCGCGAGATAGCGCGCGAACGCATCTTCCGACTCGGCGAAGCGCCCGAGCGCGCGCAGCGCCTTGCCGGCGACGAGATAGGCCTCGCCGTACATCTGCTTCTCGCTCTTCCGCGCCGCCTCGACGAGCAGCGGCAGCGCCTCCTCGTCGCGCCCGACGCGATGGAGCGCCATGCCGAGGAGCAGCGGCAATTCCGCCGACTCGCGATCGCGCCGCCGCGCCTCCTGCAAGAGCGCGATCGCGCGCCGCGGCCGCCGCTTGAGCCAGATCTTGGCCAGATCGCGCCGCGCCGTCACGTTCTCCGCGTTGTCCGCGATCTCGCCGCGCAGCCGCCGCATCTCCGCGAAGTGCCCCATCGGCTGATTCTACGAGACCGGCGCCGCCGCCTTCCAGCGCCTACGTCACATCTGCTTTTGCGTCTTCAGGAACGCCAACAGGTTCTGATGCGCCCCCTGCACGGCGCCCTCGAGCGCGTCGAACTGCAGCGCCTTCTCCTTGTCGGGACGCAGCCCCATCCGCGGCGCCTGCACCGTCGCGCCGCCCGAGGTCATCATCACCATCGCGCGCGACGGCAGCCGCCCGACCACGAAGCTGACCTCGCAGGTGATCTCGATCCACTGATCGGTCGCGCGCCGCGACACGTTGGTGATCGAGCTGTCGATCAAGAATCCCGACAGCGGCTTGCCCTCCAGCGTCAGCCCCGGCGTGCGCGACAGCTCGCGAATGATGTATTCGCGCAGCCGCGCCATCATCTCCGGCGATCCGCGCGCGCCCTTCATGCCGACGCCGCCGACTTCCACGTGCAGCGCCCGTCCGCCGCCGCCGTGCCCCGACGAGCTGGGCGCGATCTTGGCCAGCGCCTCGGCGGCACGGTTGCGCACGAACGGCGACGCATCCGAACGCCGCGCGCGATCGAGCGCCATCACCACGCTCGGCTCGCCGATCTCGCCGAGCACCTGCGCCGACATGCCGCGCACCGTCTCGTTGTCGTCACCGAGCCCGCGCAACAGTGACGGCACCGACCGCGGATCGTGCAGCTTTCCCAGCACGATCGCCGCCTGCAGCCGCACGCGCCAGCTCGAATCGGAGGTCAGCGTGCGGCACAGATCGTCGACGTGATCGGCGCGCGCCGTCGATGCCGACGACGCGACCAACACCAGCACGAGAGCGGTCAGAGGGAACCGACGGACAGCGCGCACTTCGCTTCGATTAGATGAGATTCCCCGCGCTTCCGTCAAGGTGAACAGATGGCGCCAACGTAGGTGATGTTGCGATGTTTCGTCGCCACCGGTAACCTCGTCGCGTGGCCGTCTCTCCTCCTCGACAACAGCAGCCGAAGGGCCTCTCCGGCAACGCGCTCCTCGGAATCGGGGTGGCGATCTGCGCGGTGGTCGTCGTCATCGCCGTGGTGTCGCTGCGCTTCCTACAGAAGGAGCCACCGCCACCACCGCCGCCGCCGCCACCGGCGCCGGCAGAGAGCGTGGGACGCATCATCCGCTACTCGCCCGAGTACTACAAAGCGTCGACCGAGGAGGACGCCAAGCGCTACAAGGTCGCCGCCATCGACGTGGCGACGCTGGCGCAGCCGCTCACCTTCGCCGCCGAGCTCACCGAGCCGCGCCCGATGAAGATCGAGCGCGACCAACTCGAGACGCCGCACCTCAAGGTGACGACGCGCGTGCGCAAGGAGTGGGCGCGCACGCCGTCAGGTCAGGGCTTCAAGTACGACCACATCATCCTGTCGATCACCAACCGCACCGACAAGCCGCTCGCCTACTACGTGCCGACGACGGTGTCGCACCCCGAGACCTGCCAGTCGCAAGGCGCCATCGAGCACAACGCGATCGCGCTCAAGCCGGGCGAGACCGTCGAGCGCACCGAGTGTTTGTGGCACAAGAACCAGACGCTGCGCATCACCGGCGTCGAGGCGATGGAGCTGACCTGGCTCGGCTACTACTACGTCAGCCGGCTCAACCCGGTGCAGATCATGCTCGACCCGCGCACTGCCGCCGGCCATCACGTGCCCGAGCCGGCCAAGGAGTGCAGCTTCGTTCCGTGGCGCGACATCCAGGCCTCGGCCGAGCAGGCGCACACCGGTTGGGCCGACGTCATGGACTTCTACGCACGCCACAATTGCGACGAGTACAGCTT
Source organism: Polyangia bacterium (assembly GCA_036494045.1). Classification (GTDB taxonomy): domain Bacteria; phylum Myxococcota_A; class Polyangia; order Palsa-1104; family Palsa-1104; genus JAQBQH01. The sequence goes on from DASXOU010000541.1 coordinate 7,629, forward strand.
CTTTCGTGGCTACCGTCGCTGGACCGCGCCGGGGTCGCTGCCGGCGCGCGCGCCCGCGGGTGTTGACCAGCAGACGACAAGCAAGTAGGTTTGCAGCTCCGCATGCCGATTACGAAGAGCGAGCTGATTGACCAAGTCGCCGACAAGCTGCGTTTGCCCAAGGCGCGGGCGGAGCAGATCGTCGACACCATCTTCGATTCGATGGTGAACGCGCTCAAGCAGGGCGACGGGATCGAGATCCGCGGCTTCGGCAGCTTCACCGTGCGCGAGTACAAGGGTTACGAAGGGCGCAATCCGCGGACGGGCGAAGCGGTGAAGGTGCAGCAGAAGCGCTTGCCGTTCTTCAAGGTCGGCAAGGAGCTGCGCGAGCGCGTCAACGACGGCCGCAACGGCACGCCTGCGCCGACGCCGCCCGGCTCCTCAACCTAAGACGTAGACGCGGCCGCGCGCGCCGTCGACCCACAGCGCGACACCGTCGGGCAGCGACGTGGCGCGGCCGACGCCGAGCACCGCCGGCACGCCGTATTCGCGCGCCAGCGTGGCGCCGTGCGAGAGCGCGCCGCCGTGATCGGTGACGAGCGCGCGGGCTTGCGCGACGAGCGGCGTCAGCGACGGCAGGATCGCGGGGACGACGAGGACGGCGTCGGGCGGCAGTGACGCCGGCGCATCGGCGAGCGCGCGCACGATGACGGCGCGGCCGCGCGCATTGCCCGCGGTGGCGGCGCCGCGCAAGACGTCGCGGGCGCGCGGCGTCGGCCAGCGCGGCACGCCGTCGACGAATTCGATCGGCGGCACCCGCGCTGCGGCATTTTGCCGCGCGCGCCGGCGCTCGGCCGCGCGCGAAAAATCGCCGGCGCGCGCTTCGTCGAGCGTGGCTTCGAAGGCGTCGTCGCCGGCGCCGAGCGCGAGGATCGCGCGCCTCACCGTCGCCTGCGCCCGCAGGAACAAGAGGTCGTC
>DASXOU010000542.1:0-5215 GCA_036494045.1 Polyangia bacterium
CGAGCCGTTGCGTGAGGCTGAGCCCGTCGCGCGTCCATGGCAGCTCCTGCAGGTGACGGCGCAGCGCCGCCGCCATCACGCCGAGCTCGGGCGTGCCGCCGGCGGCGATGGCGAAGAGCGCGGAGGGATCGGGCTCGCGCAGCGCGTTCCACACGGCGACGCCGAGCGCGAGCTGTGCCGGCGATACGCTCGTGCGTCGCTCCCACAGAAGGCGCAGCGCCTCGGGCGTGAGCTGCCCGAGGCCGATGAACGGCTGCACCGCGGGAAACGCGTCGACGCAGACGAGCTCGATCGCGGCGCGGCGGCGTTGTGCGGCGAGCGCGGCCAGGACGCGCGCGAGGATCAGTTGGTCGTAGCTGTCATGCTCGAACCAGAGGACGATGCGGCGATGGCGCGTCGAGGCGCCGTCGAGCCACGCCAGCGTGCGCACGTAGTCGGCTTCGATCTCCGCGAAGCGGGCGGCGAAGGTCTCGGCCAAGAAGCGCGCGCGCACGCGCGCGAGGTCGTCGCCGCGCGGCACCGGGCCCATGACCAGCGGATCGGAAACTTCGAGGAACTCGCCGACGAAGCCGGCGTCGCGCAGCGGCTGGCGAATGTCGGTGCCGCAGCGAACGTGCAGCGTCGCCAGGTCAGCGTCGGGCGGCGGCGCCTTGTCGGCGATCGCGAAACGCGCACGATCGAGGCTCTCGATGTGCGCCTTGAGCCGCGGCCAGCTCGGGAGCCCGAGCTCGCGCGCGATCACCAGCTGCGCGTCCGACAGGCGCGCGAAGCGGCGCGGCACCTCGGCCGGCGGTGCGGCCTCGGCGTCGGGATGGTGGCGAACGATGCGCGCGATCGCCTCGCCGTCGCCGGCGTGCACCGCGTCGCGCAGCTCCTTGGCGCGCGTCTTTTGCTGCTCGAGGCTGAGACGGATCTCTCGCTTGGACATGACGACCCCTTTTGATGGCGTCTGTGTCCGCGCGGCCAGACCAAAAGGGACGATCGATTTTCGGTTCGCGAGCCTGGTTGTGGGCGCGGCCCTTCCCGCGGACGGGTTGCGTCAACCAACGCTCAAGCAGCTTACAACAGGATCTCGCGGATGGGCTTGCCGTTGTCCGTGATCGTGATCGGGCGGCCGAGCGGCGTGGCGAACGACTTGGCCGGATCGACGCCGAGCAGCGTCGCCGCGGTGGCCATGAGCTCGGGAACGACGATCGGCCGCGCCACCACCTTGTCGCCGTCCTCGCTGGTCGCGCCGACGGCGACGCCGCCGCGCACGCCGCCGCCCGCCAGCACCGCGCTCCACGCCGCCGGGTGATGGTCGCGCCCGTCGTCGCCGTTGATCTTGGGCGTGCGGCCGAACTCGCCCATGCACATGACGAGCGTGGAATCGAGCAGCTTCCGCTCGTCGAGATCGGCGACCAGCGCGGCGAACGCCGGATCGAGCGCGCCCATGAGCTTCTCGGTGCGGCCGAAGTTGTCCTTGTGCGTGTCCCAGCCGTCGAGCACGACCTCCACGAAGCGCACGCCGCCTTCGATGAGTCGGCGCGCCATCAGGCAGCCGCGGCCGAAGTCGGAGTCGCCGTACGCGCGCGTGACGGTCTCGCCCTCGTCGGCCAGATCGAAGGCTTTGAGGCGCGGCGCGTACATCATGCGGATGGCGCGCGCGTAGACGGCGCGGCGCGATTTGATCTTGGGATCGCCGGTGCGCGCGGCGAAGTCGTCCTCGAGCGACTCGAGCGCCTGCTTGCGTTTCAGGAAGCGAACCATGTTCACGCCGGGCGCGTAATCGGTGTTGGCGAGCGGCTGCTTCAGGTTTTGCACGATATACGGGTTGTATTGCACGCCGAGAAAACCGGCCGATATGCTCGGCCCATTGATACTCACGAATAACGGTAAATCGGCATTCGGATCGCCGATTTCATGCGCGACCCAGCCGCCGAGCGAGGGATAGGCCACGGTCGGATTGGGCGCGTAGCCGGTGTGCACGAGGTGCTGCGCGCGATCGTGGTTGCCCTCCTTCGAGGTCATGCCGCGCAGGATCGCCAGGTGCGGCGCGACGTCGGCGAGGCGCGGAAGGTGCTCGGAGAGCGAAAGCCCGTCGACGCGCGTGGGGATCGCCTTGAACTTGCCGCCGGCGGCGGTGCCCGGCTTCGGATCCCAGGTGTCGATGTGGCTCGGCCCGCCGTTGAGCCACAGGAGGATGCACGCCTTGGCCCGCGCCGGCGGCGCGGCTTCGGCGGCGCGCGCGCGACGCGAGCGCATGAGCGAATGGGCCGCGGCCAATCCGGCGAAACCCGATACTCCGAACATGAAATCGCGCCGTTTCATCATTCCCTCTAATGCTGGAAAATGAACTCGCTCGAATTCAATAACGCCCAGAACACGTCCTCGTACGCTTGCTGCTTGGCCGTCGGCTCCGACGGATCGAGCTTGCGCGCCGCGCGGTCGATGACGCCCACGGGATTCTTCTGCGGGCTCTTCTTTTCGTGGCGGCCGAGGCGCATCAGCTGCCGCGCCTGGCCCGTGTTCTCCGCGACCACTTCGCGCGGCGCATCGACGTAGGCGATCCAGCGCGCCGTCTCCGCCGGCGTGGGCTTGCGCGACAGCGTGCGCAGATAGAGTGCCTCGATCTTGAGCGGGTCGTCGGCGGGGAAGTCGAGGATGCCGGCGAGGGTCATCCCCGGCACCGACGCCGACGCGCGATTGACGAGCCGCCCGTTCAAGAACAGGAGCGCCTGCTGGATCGATCCCGCGAAATCGGTCGGCGGCGCCGCCTCCTCGTCGGTGGAAAAGAGGAAGTCGAACGCGCCCTGGATCTGCGTCTTGATCTGCTCGACGTTGGGCAGCCCCGCCTTCTGCAGCGCGTTCTCCAGGTTCGTCGCCGACGAGAGCGCGTTGTACAGCTCCTCGCCGGTGAGCGGGCGCATGCGATGATGCACGAACAGCTGCTCGTCGCCGTCACCGGGCTTGCCGCCGACGACCGCGAGCTGATACGCGCGCGTGCCGCAAATGAGCCGGATCAGGCGCGACAGATCGTAGCCGTGCGCCACGAAATCGGCGGCGAGCGCGTCGAGCAGCTCCGGCATCACCGTCGGGTTCGAATGGCGGAAGTCGTCGATCGGCTCGACGAAGCCGCGCCCGACCAGGTGCGCCCAATAACGATTGACGATGGCGCGCGCGAACCACGGATTCTCCGGCTGCGTCAGCCACGCGGCGAACGCGGCGCGCCGATTGTCGGCGTTGGAAAAATCGGTACCGTCGAGCGCGCGCGGCGGTGCCAGCGCGATCAGGCGCAGATCGGGCGTCTTCGGCCCGCCGAACGTCGGCCCCGGCTGATCGCGCAGCTCGACCTTGCGCGTCTGGCCCTTCATCTTGTCCTCGAGCAGCACCGGCCCGGTGCGCGCGAAGCACGCCGCTAGCGAGCGGAAGTCGTCCTGCTTCCACTTCTCAGAGGGATGGTCGTGGCACTGCGCGCATTGGATCTGCACGCCGAGGAACAGCCGCGACAGCTTGCCGGTGAGATCGGTCGGCTGCTGCGAGTAGCGCAGGATCCAGTTGACCGCCGGCTCCTCGGTGTTGACGCCGCTTGTGCCCACGAGCTCGCGCACGATCTCGTTCCACGGCCGATTGTCGGCGAATTGATCTTCGAGCCAACGATCGAAGCCGGCGTGATCGAGCACGGGCACGTTCTTCGGCAGCCGTCCCATGAGCGCGCGATCCCAATAGATCGCCCAGTGACGCGCGTACGCCGGCGACTCGAGCAATTCGTCGACGGCGCGGGCGCGCTTGTCGCGTCGCTTGGCCGCGAGGAACGCGCGCACCGCGTCCGCCGTCGGAATCGTGCCGGTGAGATCGATGGTCACGCGGCGCAAGAACGTCGCGTCGTCGGCGAGCGGCCCGGCCACGAGATGCGCCTTGCGCCACGCGGCCGCGAGCTTTTGATCGACGTCGGCCGCGGTCAGCTCGCGTCGCGGCGCCGACCGGGCCGGCGACGGCAATCCGACGACGAGCGTGGTAGCGAGCGCGACGCCGATCAAAGGCCGCATCATCACGCCCTCATTGCCCCGGGTTGTCCATGTGCCACGACGACGCATACAGATGATGCCCGGCCCAGTCGAGCCCGCCCGGATGATTCATGAGCGCCTCCGCCGCCTGCGGATGGCGACGGCACCACGCCATGAACGCGTCCGCCGCCGGCCGATGGTGCAGCACGATCTGATCGAAGTACTGCCAGCCCGGGTGCGTCGCCACGAAGCCTTCGATCGGCTGCGCCGGATGATAGATCGACCAGGTCACGAACTCGTGCGCGCGCTCGGGATGGTGCCCATCCCACTCGAAGAAGCGCGCCGCCGCGTCGGGATGCGTCTGCACCCACACGCCGAGCTCCTGCGACGCCGCCGGATGGGTCTCGCCCCAGCGCTCCATGCCGCCGCGCGCCGGCGCCGGCCCCGTCGCGCAACCGAACAGCGACACCGACGCCATCACTGCCAAGATCGCTCGTGTCATCTTCCCCTCCGTTTAGGACCCGGCCGCGGTCGGAACGTTAAACGCGGCCGGCGAATCACTCAGTAGACGAACCCGAAGTCGAGCTGGACCACGTGCTTGGTGTAGCTCTTGTCGTCGTAGTCGAGCGGCGTCGTGGCGCGCGTGTTGTCGATGGTCGAGACGTTGACCACGAACGAATAGGCGAGCTCGACGTCGAACCCGTGGGCGATCGGATGGCGCAGCGCCAGGTCGAGGGTGAAGCGGTTGTCGCGACGAACGCGATAGTACGACGGTGTGCCATTGGGCGCCGCGATGTGTGACGACGAGTCGTAGTCACGATATTCATAGCGCAGCGCCGACGAGCCGTAAAAATCGCGCGGCAGATCGCGCGCGCCGGTGAGCGCGACCTCGTGGCTGAAGTAGGAGTAGGGGATGAAGTAGACGGCGTTGGGATCGAACGATCCCGCCGTCGCCAGCGGCAGATCGAGGAGCGCCAGCTGCACCTCCTGCACGCCGATGCCTTCGCGCGCGAACGAGTAGGCGAGCGCGAGGCGATCGCGCGGATCGCGCCAGAGCTCGGACACGCCCGCTTCGTCGCGGTTGCCGCCGAGATAATCGTAGGTCGGATCGAGCGAGTGCTTGAAGATGTGCTGCGCGCGCAGGCGCGTCTCGAAGCCGTGCTTCTCGCGCACGCTGATGCGCGGCCCCACCGAAGCGCCCGCTTGAAACGGCGCGAAGTGCTGCACGC
>DASXOU010000543.1:0-9299 GCA_036494045.1 Polyangia bacterium
GACCGCCGGCGCCGCCGCCGTTACCGCCGCCGAAACCGCCGGTGCCGCCGCCGTTACCGCCGCCGGTGCCACCGTTGCCGCCGCTGCCGCCGCCGCCGTTGGCGCCGCACTCGGAGAAGCCGCCCGACGACGACTGGCAGATGTTGCCCGTCGGGCAGTCGTCCGACTCGCAGCAGAAGATCATGCCGACCTGGCTGGTTCCACACATGCCCATGCGGCAGGCCAGGCCCGGCTCGCAGTCGCACGCGCTCGTGCACGCCGCGCCGTTGCCGCCGAGCGGCTTGGCCATGTCGACGCCGCCGCTGTGGCCGCCGCTGCCGTTGCCGCCCGAGCCAGAGTTGTCGATGGGCAGGCCCTGCGCGGAGCAGCCGCCGAGGGCGAGAACGAACGCGACGACGAGATGACGCATCGGGAACCTCCGGCGGTGGGGAGCATCGTACACGGCGCGGCATAGGTCAACTGGAGGGTATGCTCGGGGCCATGAACGCGATGTTCGGCTTCGTGATGCTCGCGCTGACCGGCCTTTTGGCGCCGGATCCCGCTGCCGTCGCGGCGGCCAAGGTTCCCTTTCCGTACGCCGAGTGGAACGCGCTCCTTCAGCGCTTCGTCGACGGCGCGGGCCGCGTCGATTACGCGGCGCTCGCGCGCGACGGGCGCGCCGCCTTCGAGCGCGTGTTCGCCGCCGTGGCCGCGTCGTCGCCGAAGAAGACGCCGGCCGCCTATCCGTCCAAGAGCGCGCGCAAGGCCTACTACCTCGACGCCTACAACGTGCTCGTGTGGAAGAGCGTGCTGGCGCGGCTGCCGGCGCTCAAGAACGTCGCCGCCGATCAGCAGTCGTTCTTCCACGACACCCGATTTTCCGTCGGTGGCGTCGAGATGAGCCTCGGCGATCTCGAGAACAAGATCGTGCGTCCCGAGCTCGCCGATCCGCGCGTCCACTTCGCGCTCAACTGCGCGTCGGGCGGCTGCCCCATGCTGCCGCGCGAAGCATTCACGCCCGATCACGTCGAGGCCCAGCTCGCGCGCGAGGCCAAAAAGTTCTGCAACGAGCGGCGCAACGTCGACTTCGACGCGGCGTCGAAGCGGCTGCGCCTGTCGCACATCTTCGATTGGTACAAGGACGACTTCGGCGGTGCGCCGGCGAAGGTGATTGCGTGGATCAACCAGTACCGCGCCGCCGCCGACCAGCTCCCCGCCGACGCGCGCATCGAGTACGTCGACTACGATTGGCGCTTGAACGACCGCAGCTTGAAGCGGTGATCAGTCGAGCGGGCGGGCGGCGACGCGCGGCGGGACCGACTCGGGCGCGCCGAGCGGGGCGCGCACGCCGTCGCGGATGTGCTTGGGCGGCGTGCGCAGATCCCAGACGACACCGACGAGCGACAGCGCGCGCAGGAAGTAGTACGACGTGTCGATCTCCCACCAGAAGAAGCCCTGGTTCGCCGTCGACTGGTAATAGTGGTGATTGTTGTGCCAGCCCTCACCGCCGGTGATGAGCGCGAGCACCAAATTGTTCTTCGAGTCGTCGTTCGACGGATAGCGCGTCGAGCCGAACACGTGCGACAGCGAGTTGATCGTGAACGTGCCGTGCCACAACAGCACCGTCGAGACGAAGAAGCCCCACACGAGCAGCGGCGCGCCGCCGATGAGCGCCATCGCCACCGCGAGCAGGACCGGCGGCACCAGGTGCCACTTGTTGAGCCAGCGCAGCTCGGGATATTGCGCGAAGTCCTTGATGCGCTCGTACTTGGTCTCGTCGTACTTCCGCGACAGGATCCAGCCGACGTGCGCCCACCACAGGCCCTTTTGCCGCGGCGAGTGGATGTCGAGCGGCTGATCGGAGTACTTGTGATGGTCGCGATGATGGGCCGCCCACCAGAGCGCGCCCTTTTGCGCCGAGCTCTCGGCGAGGAACGCCATGACGAACTGGAAGACGCGGCTGGTCTTGAACGAGCGATGCGAGAAGTAGCGATGGTAGCCGACGGTCACGAAGGTCATGCGCGCGTAGTAGGCGGCGATGGCGGCCACCGGATACCACCAGTGCCAGCCGACCAGGCAGATGCCGATGATGGCGGCCAGGTGAATCGCGAAGAACGGCAGTGACGTGAACGGATCGAGCCGTTCGTCGCTGTCGTGGACTTCCGAGGCTTTTGCCATGGTGCCAGTGTGGAGGGCGATTGTCACGGCGGTGTCATCGCTGCATCATGATCACGTAAATCATGGAACCTCATGATCTGACAGTGGACTCGGGTACCGCACCGCGTCGGTACGACAAGTATGCGGCGCAGATCCGCATGCTCGTGGTGCTGGTGCTCTGCTTCGCGGTGGCGCCGGGCGCGCTGCTTTTGACGGTCGGCGTGCTCGTGCTGGTGTTCGGCCACCAGGTGCACGACATCATCTTCGGCATCTTGATCCTGTCGCTGGCGGCGACGCTCATCGCCGGCATCACGGCGACGGTGGTGTACGTGCGGCGCGGAACGTCGCTGGCGAAGCTGCAGGCGGAGTTCGTGCAGAAGGTGTCGCACGATCTGCGGACGCCGCTGACCAGCATCAAGATGTTCGTCGAGACGCTGCAAGAGCGGCGGCTCACCGATCAGACCAAGGTCGACGAGTGCCTCGACGTGCTCTCGCGCGAGACCGATCGCCTGACCGGGATGGTCGAGCGGCTCCTCGAATGGGCGCGCATGGAGGCGGGCAAGCGCGTCTATGCGCCCGCGCGCGTGACGGTGGCGCGCGTGGTCGACGCCGCGCTCGATGGGCTCGAGTCGCAAGTGAAGCTGAGCGGGCTCGAGGGCGTCACCCACGTGCAGCGCGAGCTCGCCGACGAGCTGCCGCTCATCGACGTCGATCCGGAGGCGATGGCCGAGGCGTTCATCAACGTCATGTCGAACGCGTTGCGCTACACGCCGCGCGATCGTAAGGAGATCCGCGTGCGCGCCGTGAAACGCGACAAGGAGGTCCTCATTACCATCAGCGACAACGGGCCGGGAATTCCGCATCACGAGCAGTCGCGCATCTTCGAGAAGTTCTATCGCGTGGTCGATCCGGCGCTGCCCGACGTCGAGGGCAGCGGGCTCGGGCTGGCGATGGTGCATCATATCGTGCGCGCGCATCGCGGGCGGATCACCGTGCAGAGCGAAGTGGGCAAGGGCGCCGCGTTTCACATCATCCTGCCGGCGGCGGGCGCGTGATGGCCGAGACGGTCTTGATCGTCGAGGACGATCCGTCGATCTTGCGCGGCCTGCAGATGAACCTCGGGCTCGAAGGATTTCGCACCGTGTGCGCGCACGACGGCGAGGAGGCGCTGGCGATGGTGCGCTCGCATAAGCCCGACGTGGTGCTGCTCGATCTGATGCTGCCCAAGCTCGGCGGGCTCGACGTGATCAAGCGGCTGCGCGTCGATGATCCCGATACGCCGGTGATCGTGCTGTCGGCCAAGGATCAAGAGGGCGACAAGGTGCTGGCGCTGTCGCTCGGCGCCGACGATTACGTGACCAAGCCGTTTTCCATCGTCGAGGTGATCGCGCGCCTGCGCGTCGCCTTGCGGCGGCGGCGGCGCGCCAAGCAGGGCGGCGGCGACTCGGGCGCGCGCTTCGGCGTCGTCGAGCTCGACGTGGCCGGACGGCGCATCCTCGTCGAGGGCAGCCAAGTGGACTCGACGGCGCGCGAGTTCGATCTGCTGCTGTTCCTGCACTCGCATCCAGGCACGGTGTTCTCGCGCGAGCAGCTCATGCAGCAGGTGTGGGGGCCGAACCACTTCGGCACGGTGCGCACGGTCGACAACTTCATCGCGCGGCTGCGCGCCAAGATCGAGGACGATCCCGATCGTCCCAAGCACATCGAGACGGTGCGCGGCGTCGGCTATCGCTTCAATCCTTGAGCGCACGCATATGGTAGGCTGCCGTCCATGTTTCACTTCGACCGATCGGAGCGGGAGGGGGTGTCGGTGTTGACGCTGGCAGGCAGCCTCGACGCCGCCACGTCGGCGGGGCTGAAGAAGGCGGTGGTCGCGCTCACCGACGGCGGCGCGACGCGGGTGGCGGTCGATCTGGCGAAGCTGACGCTCATCGACTCGACCGGCGTCGGCGTCTTGATCTCGCTGTTCAAGCGCGCGCGCGCGGCCGGCGGCGCGGTCCATTTTGCCGGGCTGACCGGGCAGCCGAAGGAGATCTTTCGCCTGCTCCGGCTCGATCGCTCGCTCGATCTGCACCCGTCGCTCGACGACGCGCTCGCCAAATTGAAGGGCTGAGGAGGACGTCGTATGGCGTGGCTTGTCGCCGTCGACGGTGAGCTGTCCGGGAGGCGCTTCTCGCTCGACGCGCCGTGCCTGGTCGGACGCGGGCCGTACAACCACGTCGTCCTCGACGACACGCGCATCTCGCGCCAGCACGCCAAGGTCTCGCCCGAGCCGGGCGGCCACGTGGTCTACGATCTCAACAGCGCCAACGGCACCTTCGTCAACGACGTGCAGGTCAAGCGGCAGAAGCTGTCGCCGGGCGACACGGTGCGCTTCGGGCCCTTCAGCTTCAAGTTCGAGTCGGAGGCGCTCGATCGCACCGGGCCGATCAAGCTGGGGCGCTTCGTCGAGGTGCACACGCTCGTCGGCGTCGAGCCGCCGCAGAAGATCATCGACTCGCTCGACGCTTCCTTGGTGACCCATCCGGGCGTGGCGCACGATCTCGGCGAGCTCGAGGATGCCGATCGCAAGCTGCGCACCGTGTACGCGTTCATGCAGTCGATCGCGACCACGCTCGAGCTCGGCGAATTGTTCGAGCGCATCCTACGCAACCTCCTCGAGCTGTTTCCCGCGGCCGCGGCGGTGGCGGTCTATCTGCGCGAGCAGACCACCGGCATGATGGAGCCGCGCAAGGTGATGCGGCGCGACGCGGGGCCGCCTTCCTTGTCGACGCTGCCGGGGCTGTTTCACGAGGAGGTCGTGCAGAAGGGGCGCGCGATTTTGTCGGCGCCGTTGGTGCCCGGCGCCAAGGGATCGGGCGGGCTGTCGATGCACGCGCCGATGATCTTCGGCAACGAGGTGCAGGGCGTCCTGCACGTGCGCGGCGAGGACGCGGGAAAGATCGCGTTCAACCAGAGCGACCTCGACTTGTTGACGGGGCTGGCGTCGCAAGCCGCGATGGCGATGCAGAACGCGCGCATGCACGCCGAGTCGTTGAAGCAGCAGCGGCTGCAGCAGGATCTGCTGCTCGCCGAGCAGATCCAGAAGTCGTTCTTGCCGCGGCAATTGCCGTCGGTGGAGGGGATCGAGTTCGTGACCGAGTATCGGCCCGCGTACTCGGTCGGCGGCGACTTCTACGATCTGTTCTGGCTCGATCACGAGCGCATCGGCGTGTTCATCGGCGACGTCTCGGGCAAGGGCGTGTCGGCGGCCCTCTTGATGGCGCGGATCTCGAGCGACCTGCGCGTGGCGGCGCTGGCGGAGTCGTCGCCGGCGCGCGCGATCTCGCGCGTCAATCAGGCGGTGCTCGAGCGCAAGCAGCACGACATCTTCGTCACAGGGATCTACCTCGTGCTCGACGTGAAGACCAAGCAGCTGACGCTGGCCAACGCCGGGCACCTGCCGCCGTTCGTGCGACGGAAGACGCGCGGGGAGCTGGTGCGCGTCGAGGGCGGCAGCGGTACGGCGATCGGGATCTTCGACGAGGCGGTCTACGAGCAGACGGTGCTGCAGCTCGAGCCGGGCGACACGTTGGTGCTGTGCACCGACGGGATCTTGGAGGCGACGGACGAGCTCGGCGAGCAGTTCGGGTTCGAGCGGTTGGAGCTGTCGCTGTCGTCGGGGACGTCGCGGCCGAAGGATGGGGCCGACCGGCTGCAACGCGACCTGCGCGAGCACGTCGGCGACGCCGCGCAGTACGACGACGTGACCATGATCCTGCTCGGTGTCGCGGCGGAGCCGGGACCCGCGCGGGTGAAGCGGCGCGACGAGCCCACGCAGACCGTGAAGCCCGGGTAGGGGTCGGCGCCCTCCCAGAATTTGCGGGAGACTTGTGCCGTGCGACGGCCGTAGCGCGAGCAGGTCCCTCGGCCGTGATCTTCGGCGGCGCGAATGTCGGCGGTGAGCGCGGACGTCTACTCCACAACGGAATGGCGACACCGCTGTCGCGCTTTAGCGCGGCAGCCGGGATGTTGAACGCAATCAGCGACGGTGCGGAACGAGCAACGATCTCCCTCTGTCCTCAGCGAACTTTGTCACGGTCCAGGTGGAGTTTGCCTCACGCTACGGCCGGCTCACGGCGCAGAGTCCCCAAATTCTGCCGGGCACCGATCGCGTACTGCGGTCACCCTCTCCAGCTCGCCGCGAGGCGGCCGGCCATCAAGTGCGCCAGGCCGTAGATCGACTCCTGCGGGTTCACGCCGAGCGACGTGGGGAACACGCTACCGTCGACGACGTGCAGGTTCTCGACGCTGTGGTGCCTGAGATCGCGCGAGCGCACCACCGACGTCTTCGGATCGTCGCCCATCTTGCAGCCGCCCATGACGTGCGCCGAGAACAGCGGCAGCCGCGCGGCGTCGTAGCTCTCGATGCGCGAGATGTCGCGGTCGCTGCGCAACACCAGCTGTGGGAACTCGCCCGTCGCCACCTGCACCGCGCCGGCGGCGAAGTTGGCGCGCGCCAGCGTCTTCAGCCCCTCGCGCAGCGCCAGCCGCACCCGCGCCGGCACCGCGTAATCGAGGAGCGGCGCGCCCGATTCGCGCACGCTGACGGTGCCGCCCTCTTCCGACGGGTGGAAGCCGTCGATGGCGAGCGCCACGTGCGCCGCCAGGTAGGGCAGCTTTTGCATCATCGCGCGATGCGGCGCGCCGAACCCGCCGGTGGCGACGGCGGCAAGCATCGGATGCATCGGCGCCGCTTCGTAGAACAGGCCGACCTCGTCGCCGCGGTCGGCGTGCGCGTGCGACGCCACCGACTGCGGCGCGCCGTAATAGGGCTCGATCGGATCCTTGTAATACGACGCCGTGCCGACGACGGGATGCAGAAACGTGCGCCGCCCGACCATGCCGCCACCGAGGCCCGAGCGGATCAAGATCGACGGCGTCCCGATGCCGCCCGCCGCCAGCACGAAGCGCCGCGCCGTGACCACCAGCTTCTTGCCCGACGGGTTGTAGCCGTCGTCGCCGATGACGCTGCACTCGGCGCGCTTGATCGCGCCGCCCTCGACGACGAGCTTGTCGACGCGGCAGCGCGAGACGACGCGCGCGCCGGCGGCGACGGCGTCGGGCAGGTAGGTCACCAGCATCGACTGCTTGGCGTCGATCGGGCAGCCCATGCCGCAATAGCCCGACTTCATGCAGCCCTTGACGTTGCGCTTGGTGGTGTCGACTTGCAGGCCGAGCGCCTTGAACCCGTCGAAGAGCACGCGGTTGTTGCGGTTGGTCTCGTCGTACGGAACCTTCTGGATGTTCAGCCGCGCCTCGACGATGTCCCAGTGCGCGCCGAGCTCGGCGTGCGTGATCTCGCCGACGGCGTGCGCCTGTTTCCAATGGGCGTAGACGTGCTCGGGCGTGCGAAACGACGTCGTCCAGTTGACGACGGTGGTGCCGCCGACGGCGCGGCCCTGCAAGATCGTGACGCCGAGATCTTTGGTCGCGCGCGCGCCCGACTCTTGATAGAGCATCGGGTAGTTGATGTCTTCGCGCATCTTGAAGTCGGCGCGCGTGTGATGGCCGCCCTCTTCGAGCACGAGCACGTCGAAGCCGGCGCGCTGCAGCGACGCGGCACTGACCGCGCCGCCGGCGCCGGAGCCGATGATGACGACGTCGGCGCCGATGGTCGCGCCGTCGGCGAGCGTGCCTGCGTCGGTGAACGCGCCGGCGCTCGGACGCTCGCTCACGACGGTACCGTCAGCGTCGGCGGGCCGGGATAGCCGGTGTCGGGCCACGCTTCGGGCGCGGCGTAGTGCGCGGCTTGCGTCAGCTTGCGCAGCACCGCGTAGCCGGAGCGCCGGACGACGAGTCGCGAGTCGCGCCACGAGGCGATCACCTCGTCCTGCGCCGCCGGCGCCAGCCGCGTGAACGGCTGCGCGTGTCCGTCGAACACGAGGTTCGCCAGCGCGTTGTCGAAGAGCAGCAGCAGCTTGCCGAAGTCACGCCGCACCTCGGCGGGCGCCACCGCCATCTGCCCGTCGACGCGCTCGGCGATGGTCACCGGATCGGCGCCCGGCGCGCCCACCATGCGTGCGGCGACGGCGGCGAGCACCGCGAACTGCCGCTCGTCGAGCGCGCGCAGCCTACCGCGCGGCGCCAGCTTGCGCACCGTCGGCCAGGCGCCCAGCCTGATGGCGCCACCGACGGCGAGTAGCAGCCCGCCCCACAGCCCGCGACGGATGAAGGTCCGACGGTTCATCCAAAGTGGTATCATACACACGACGAGGGGCCGGGAGGTGTACGGATGCGTCATTTGAAGCTCGCCTTGGTGTTGGCCCTCGCTGCCGCTGGTTGCGGCGGCTCCACGCCGACGGGCGGCGGCGGCGGCAGCGGCGGCGGCGGTGGCTCGAGCCCGAAGAACTGGCTCGCCGGCGATCACGGCACGCTGGCCGCGACCACCGACGGCGCGCACTACACGATGGCGTCGTCGCGTCCGACCGACGCGAACCTGCTCACGCTGTTCTGCGTGACCGACGAGGTCGGTTGGGCCGCCGGCGACGGCGGCGTGCTCCTCGCGACCACCAACGGCGGCGCGACCTGGGCGCTGCACGCGACCGGCGTGAGCGTGCCGTTGCGCGCGGTGTCCTTCGCCGATCCCGCGGTCGGCGTCGCCGTCGGTTACGGCGCGACGGTGCTGCGATCTGCCGACGGCGGCGTGACCTGGACGGCGGGCGCGCTCGCCGTCGATGCGTCGACGACGTTGTACGCCGCGGCGTTCGCGCGCGATCGCTCGGTGGCGTGGCTCGCCGGTGACGGCGTGATCGCGCGCTCGACTGACGCGGGCGCGACCTGGACGGCGGTCGCGGGCGTGCCGTCGGGCAATTGGCGCGCGATCCGTTTCGCCGGCGACGCGTTGCACGGCGTGGCCGTCGGCGACGGCGGACAGGTGCTCCTGTCGAGCGACGCGGGCGTGACCTGGAGCGCGGCGGCGTCGGCGCCCGGCGCGCTCGACGGCGTGTCGATCGCGGCCGATGGGTCGCGCATCGTCGCCGTCGGCGCGGGCGGGCTGGTCTGGCGCTCGGTCGACGCGGGCGCGACCTTCGCGCGCGTCGCTGCCGGCGCCACCGCGGATCTGGCGGCGGTTGGCTTTGCCGACGACACGCGTGCAGGCGAGGCCGCAGCTCCGGAGGCAG
>DASXOU010000544.1:0-3739 GCA_036494045.1 Polyangia bacterium
TCGATCGCGAGCCGCTCGCCGCAGCGGCACATCCAGCCGTGCTGCCGCGCCGGCACGCCGTAGACGAGCGCGTAGGGCGGAATGTTGGCGGTGATGACGGTGCCGGCGCCGATGAACGCGTAGTCGCCGACGTCGTGGCCGCACACGATGGTCGCGTTGGCGCCGATGGTGGCGCCGCGGCCGACGCGCGTGAGCCGATACTCGTCCTTGCGCGAGACTTCGCTGCGCGGATTGGTGACGTTGGTGAACACCGCCGACGGGCCGATGAAGACGTGGGCGTCGATGGTGACGCCGTCGTAGAGCGACACGTTGTTCTGGATCTTCACGCCGTCGCCGATGACCACCGTCGGCGCGATGTAGACGTTCTGGCCGAGCACGCAGTCCTTGCCGATGCGCGCGCCCGCCGAGACGTGCGAGAAGTGCCAGATGCGCGTGCCGGCGCCGATGATCGCGCCGTCGTCGACGACCGCGGTTTCGTGGGCGAAGTACGGCTGGGCGCGAGCGCGCGAGGCCACGCGGGCATGTTAGCACCAGCGCGCTACGTCGTCATCTGGCTACGAGGTCATTTTGAGCAGCTTGGCGAGCGCGGCGCGGGCGAAGGCTTCCTCGTCTTCGGGCGTGGCCACCGTCGAGGGCATGGCGGCGTCGCGCGCGTCGTAGAGGTGCGGCGGGATCTCCTCGAGGAAGCGCGAAGGCGAGCGCGGGCGCGCCGACGAACGCTGCGAACGCTGTCGCGCGCGCGTCAGGTACAAGAGCTCGCGCGCGCGGGTGATGCCGACGTAGAGCAGGCGGCGCTCTTCGCCGAGATCGGGATTGGCGTCGAGGACGTCGGGGCCGTCGGGGTAGAGCGTGCGCTTGTGCGGCAGCAACTCCTCTTCCATGCCGACGAGGAACACGACGGGGAACTCGAGGCCCTTGGCGCCGTGCAGCGTCACGAGCGTCACTTGATCGGAGTGATCGTGGCCGTCGTCGTCGTCCTTGGTGTCGAGCGAGATGCGATGCAGGAACGCGGAGAGGTCGCGCCCTTCGCGCTCTTCGAAGCGCTGCAGCGACGTGAAGAAGCCTTCGAGGTTGTCGAGCTTCTTCTGCGCGGCGAGCGGCGTCGGTGCCGCGGCTTGCAGATCGTCTTGCAGGCCGGCGGCGACGAGATAGGCGCGCGCCGCTTCCTTGAGCCCGCCCGGGTGCGTGCCGTTTTGCGCCGACGCGATGAGCGCGCGGCCGCGCTCGACGAGATCGCAGAACGACGAGAGCGCGTTGCGATTGCGATCTTGGAGCGCGTCGGCGGCGATCTCGTGCGCCTTCTGGCAGCCGTCGAACATCGGCATCGAGCGCACCATCGCGGCTTCGGCGATGCGCTCGATTGTCGTGGGGCCGATGCCGCGCGCCGGATAATTGATGATCCGTCTGAGCGCGATCTCGTCGCGCGGGGAAATCGCGAGCTTCAGGTAGGCGATCGCGTCTTTGACCTCCTTGCGCTCGAAGAAGGCCTGGCCGCCGATCATCTTGTAGGCGAGCGACGCCGCGCGCAGCGCCTCTTCGATCGGGCGCGACTGGATGTTCGAGCGATAGAGCACGGCGAAGTCGCGCGGACGGAAGCCGCGCGTCGCGCACAAGGCTTCGATCTCGCCGGCGAGGAACTCGGCTTCGCCCTCGGCGTCTTCGCAGGCGACGAGCTGCAGCTTGTCGCGCGGCGGGCGCGCGGTCCACAGCCGCTTGTCGTGGCGCTTCTTGTTGTGCGCGATGACGGCGTTGGCGGCGTCGAGGATGTGCGGCGTGGAGCGGTAGTTCTCCTCGAGCTTGACGATCTGGGCGCCGGGAAAATGGCGATCGAACTGCAAGATGTGGCCGGCTTCGGCGCCGCGCCAGCCGTAGATCGATTGGTCGTCGTCGCCGACGACGCAGACGTTGTTGTGCGCGCGCACGAGGTGGTTGAGCAGGAGCGACTGCGCGCGGTTGGTGTCCTGGTATTCGTCGACCATGACGTAGCGGAAGCGCGCGGCCCAGCGCGCGCGGACATCGTCATCACGATCGAGGAGGCGCACGGTTTCGCAGATCAGATCGTCGAAGTCGAGGGCGTGGAACGACTTCAGCGCCGCTTGATACTCGGGATAGACATCGGCGGCGGTGACGTCGTACTCGTGATCCTCGTCGGTGACTTGATCGGCGAATTCCTCGGGCGATTGGAACGCGTTCTTGGCGCGGCTGATGCGGAACAGCACCGACTTCGCGTCGAAGCGGCGATCGTCGTCGCTCTGGTACAAGCGGCGCAGGATCTCCTTGACGGTGCCGAGTTGATCGGATGCGTCGTAGATGGTGAAGCCCGACGGGAAACCGAGCGCCGCGCGTTCCGATTTCAGGATCTGCAGGCCGAGCGCGTGGAACGTCGAGAGCGTGCAGCGCTTGGCCTGCTTGCCGGCGAGCTTGTCGACGCGCTGGCGCATCTCGTCGGCGGCCTTGTTGGTGAACGAGACGGCCAGGATTTCGTCGGCGCGCACGCCGCGATCGAGCAGGTGCGCGATGCGATAGGTGATGACGCGCGTCTTGCCCGAGCCGGCGCCGGCCAGGACGAGCAGCGGCCCATCGAGGGTGGTGACGGCTTGCCGTTGCGGGGCGTTGAGCTCGTCGAGGCGAATCACGAAGCTTCCTTTTGCCGTGCGCGCGCGAACGTTGCAATCTTGACTTCGTGGAATCGCACGTCGATCTGCACGCCGACTACGCGCGCATGGTGGCGCTGGTGAAGATCGTGCCGAAGACGCGCGTGTGGCATCAGCGCGCGATCGATCGGCTCTTGCGCGTGGTGACGCTCGGCGCGCAGTCGGCGTATCTCGATCGCTACGTCACGACGCTGTGGCACACGGTGTACGTGCCGTCGGATTGGGAGGCGCGGCCGATCGACGAGCGCTGGGCGACCATGCGCCACGAGCTCGTGCACGTGCGGCAGTTCGAGCGCTGGGGGATCGTGATGGCGGTGGCGTATCTGTTGTTGCCGCTGCCGCTTGGGCTCGCGTGGTGCCGCATGCGCTTCGAGCGCGCCGCCTACGAGGAGTCGCTGCGCGCCTGGTTTGCCGTCGGTGGGCGCGCGGCGTGCGACCAGCGGCGCGCGCACGTGATCGCGCAGTTCACGTCGGGCGCCTACGGTTGGATGTGGCCGTTTCCCGCGGCGGTGGCGCGCTGGTTCGACGAGTTCGTGGCGGCGCTCGCGCGCTGATTTACAATCGCGCCATGTTCGCCAAGACGCCCGCGCCTCCGTATGTCGCCGTCATCTTCACGTCGCTGCGCACGGGCGAGGACCTGCGCGGATACGAGGCGATGGCGGCCGAGATGGAGCGGCTCGGATCGCAGCAGCCGGGCTTTCTCGGCCTCGAGAGCGCGCGCGGCGCCGACGGGCTCGGCATCACCGTGAGCTACTGGCGCAGCGTCGAAGATGCGCGCGCGTGGAAGGGCGTGAGCGAGCACGCGGCGGCGCAAAAGCTCGGGCGCGAGCGTTGGTACAAAATGTTTCGCGTACGTATCGCGGAAGTGTCGCGCGAATACGGCTTGCCGCGCGACGCGTGAGCTCACGTGCTATAGATGGGCCGTGCGACGCGCCACCGTCGAGCGCAACACCACCGAGTCGCAGATCAAGGTCACGCTCGATCTCGACGGCACCGGCGCGCGGACGATCGACACGCAGCTGCCGTTCTTCACGCACATGCTCGATGCGTTCGCGCGGCACGGCCTCTACGACCTCGAGCTGTTT